>JANOHG010000292.1:0-4034 GCA_031406375.1 Archangiaceae bacterium
CCACCGAGATTCCGTTCCCGATTTCAGAGGCTTCAGATTTGGCAATCTGAACGCAGGTGAGAAACGAGCCGGTGCCGCGTGCGTGGGCTCCCGGTGCCGGAGAGGCGGCGACAAGGTTCGCCAGGCCGGTGATCAAGGTCACGTCGCTTTGAACCGGCAAGATCGGCCGGGTGATGCGCTTGAGGTCCCAGACGTTTCCGGTGGTGTCCGGAGTCCACTGGTCCATCTGAATACCGTTGGGCACGAAGAAGGCGATGAAGCGCGCAGGGGCAACCGTGGTCTGCGCGAGCGATTCAAGGAAGGGGAGGGCGATCATCGCGCCCGCTCCGCCGAGGAAGTGGCGTCTGCCGATTCGGATCATGGTGCAGCCTCTGGGCGACGTGCGCGGAATCCCGAACTGAGCACCAACGCTTCAATCAGCGCGGGCAGCGTGCCACCCTTCTTTACGAAGGTGCGGTCGACCGCTCCCAGCCGTTCGTTGTCTTCCTGGGCAGGTGCCCGCCCGGAGGCGTAAGTGAAGAACGTGTCGGTGAGGCACCGTGAAAGGTAGGGATCCTCGGCGAGGACCAAAGAGAGCTCTGTCGCGCCGTTGAACCGTCGTCCATCTGGCAGCACTCCGGACGCATCGATCGGGAAGCCGAGATCTTCGGTGCGGTAGTGACCCGTGCCGTCGAAGTGCTCAAGCCCGAAGCCGATCGGATCCATGGTGCGATGGCAGCCTGCACAAGCCGGCTTGTTGACGTGGGCCTCAAGCCGCTTTCGCACGCTGCCTGGCACCTGATTTGGCTCGGGCAATCCGTCAACCCCAGGCGGCGGCGGAGGCGGAGCCGAACACAGCAACTGCGAGAGGACCCACTTGCCTCGCTGCACCGGCGAGGTTCGCGTCGGATACGAGCTGACGGTCAAGAAGCTGGATTGCCCGAGGATTCCGCGGCGGGGAAAGTCGGACGGAAACTGGACCCTGCTCAAGCCGTCGCCGGTCAACTTCGGCAGGCCGACGTGTGCCGCCAGCCGGGCGTCTAAGAAGGCGAAGTCCGCGGTCAGTAGCTCGCGGTACGACATCTCGCCGGCGACGAAGGCGGCGAAGAACCGGTGCGTCTCCAGACGCATCGAGTGGCGGAGCTCGTCGTTAAAGAGCGGGAATGCCTCGGCGTCGACGGCGTGCTGATCGAGCGCGCGCAGCTGAAGCCATTGGCCTGCGAAGTCTTCGACCAGCCGTTCGGACTTCGGGTCGGCCAGCATTCTGTGGATCTGGGTCACCAGAACCTGATCGTCCTGAAGCCGGCCCTCGTTCGCGAGCCGACGCAAGGGTTCATCTGGCATGCTCGCCCAGAGAAAATACGACAGCCGGGTGGCGAGCTCATGATCGGTGAGCCAGCGGGCTTTCGGACTGGAGTTCGGCTCGATTCGAAACAGAAAGTGCGGTGAGACAAGCGTTGCCTCGAAGGCATTGGCCACTGCCTCATCGAAAGGGGCGCCGTCATCGAGTGCGGGTTTCACCAGGTTCATCAAACGCTCGAGCTCGCCGCTATCGAGCGGACGGCGAAAGGCGCGCGATGCGAACTCTCGAACGATCTTTTCAGCGCAGGGAATGCCCGAAGTGCAGTCGAACAGTGCGACGGACGACGGCAGCGCAGCGACCAGCGGGCCTTCGACACGCAACCAATCAAGCCTGAGCGCGGGCAAAAAGGCAGTGGTCTGGGGCGGGTTTCGAATGCTGAGCGAGAGCGTGTGCTCTCCCTTTGCATCGAAGGTGGCCTGTATAGAGTGTGGTTCGAACGCCGGCGAGGAAACCGAAAAGTCGAGCTGGTGGGTGCCGAACGCCAAGCGGGCGTCGACTGGGCCATGCTCCGATGAGAGCTGGGCTGTGATGCGGTAACGCCCAGGCGCGGTCACGGGGACCTGCACCGAAATGGAACCTTCCCAGAAGCGCCACGCCGACTCGCGAAAGCGGTGTCCGGTTGCGGGGCGGAGGTCCTCAGCCTGAAACACCAGGTACGGCCTGCGACCGACCAGCTCGCTGACGAGTTTGTCGGCAGCGCTCGCGTACAATTCGGCCTGTAGCGGAGGGAGGCTCAGCGCGTCGGCAATGTTGTCGAATCCGTAAGCGTGATCGTCCGCAGAAAAATCACGCGCCGGACGTTGGTTGGTGCCAAGCAGATCACGAACCGTGAAGTCGTACTCGGTCCGGTTCAGGCGACGAATGGTCACCGTGCCAGGGTCGCCAACGATCGGTCGCTCCACAGGCTGACCCATGCATCCGAAGAGCAGGGGGATGCAGTCGACACCGAGGAAGCGTTGCCGAGTCACGAAGGCCTTAGAGTGGGTCGAGCGCAAAGGTTCTACGTCAGAGAGCGGATCTGGGGGGCTGGACATCGCTTGTTCCGTTTCGTGTACCACGGCTCCGATGAGAGGGGTTGTGCGTTTGCACCCTTAAAATCTCAATGAACAGAAGCTTCGATCACCTCAGAGACCGCGCGCTTGCCGTTGAGCAACGGAGCCAGACCCTTCGCGTGCCGCAAGTGGTGTTCGAGGAAGCTCAGCGCGTAGACCCGCACCGCCCGTCGGACGGTGCGCGGCGCCAGGCGACTGCACCTGAACGAAAGCCCTTCGGCGCAGCTGTCTGTGAAGTCGTTGTGGTCGCCACCCAGGAGCAGCAAACGGAGGTCTTCGGCCCCATGCAGCGCAGACCAATAACGGTCACGCCCCGATTCCTTGGGAGGATTGCCGCTCGCCTGCGCAACGAAATGCAATACCGGGCGGTCAATCGCAGCTGCGCCCTCTGCGCCAAAGAGGTCGAAGTCTCCCGGGTCGAGGGTCACCATCACCTTGAAACGAGAATCTTTGAAGCCGGCTTCAAACAGCGCGCGCTTGTCAGCGGTGAGCGTCGAGCAGTACCCGGAAGTTGGCTCTGCCGCACAGCGCCCGTCGAGCGCCTTGACTGCGTAGCGCGCACCGCCAAGCGCCATCGTCGTGTAGCCGCCGAAGCTGTGGCCGGCGATCGCGAGCTGATCTGACATTCGACCTGCGAGCGGATGACCCGCGTTCAACCCCAAGAACGCGTCGAGCGTGGCTCGCATGTCAAAGCTGCGCAGAAAATAGATGTCTGTCTTTCGCGTGCCGTCGTCGGAGACTGTGTCTCCGGTATGGGTCGGCGCGATGGCGATGTATCCGTGGGACGCGAGGTGCTCCATCCACGAGGCCATCGCCGCTGCATAGGCCTGATGCCCGTGAGAGAAGAAGAGCACCGGGCGCGGGCCGAGGTCCGCTGGCGCCGCATTTGTCCACGCGACCTCCGACCTCTGCAGAAAGTAAGAGGGCCGCTCGCCTTCACTCGCCGCAGCGGCCGGGTACCAAACGTGGACGCTCAGCTTGCGCGGAGCGGAGGCCAATGGAGGCGTGTAGATCACTTCGTCGACGCGATACCCGACGGCGTGCGGGCCCATTCCGGCGAGGGCCTCGATGTCGACTTCCGGTTCGGCAGTGACGGCGGGGCCACAGCCGAGGATCAGCAACAACCAGCTCCATCGCATTTGCGACCTACTAGCAGAACAATCGAGGGTTGTGCCTTGCTGGCAAGACCCAACTCTTTGTTTCAATTGAGCGCGATCACACCCTAACCCAGCGGATGCATTGACCCCCGCGGCCATTGCAGCCTATACGGCCGGCGCCACCCGGCCTGCGCCCCTCCGCGGACTGTCGGTGGTTTTGCATCAACCCACCGGAGCGGGAAGAAAAGGAAGCTGCACAATGGGAGTTCATCCGGAACGCAAGACGGCGCTTGTCACTCAGTACAAGACGCACGAGAAGGACACTGGGTCGCCTGAAGTGCAGGTCGCTTTGCTCAGCGAGCGCATCACCCACCTCACCGAGCACTTCAAGACGCACAAGAAGGATCACCACAGCCGCCGCGGCCTGCTGAAGCTGGTCGGTCAGCGCCGGCGCTTGCTCGACTACCTGCGGGGCAAGGACGGCAACCGCTACAAGAAGCTCATCGACGGCCTCGGCATCCGCAAGTAACGGGTCGTGCTTCA
>JANOHG010000323.1:0-1561 GCA_031406375.1 Archangiaceae bacterium
ACCGAGCACTTCAAGACGCACAAGAAAGATCATCACAGTCGCCGCGGTCTGCTGAAGTTGGTCGGTCAGCGCCGCCGATTGCTCGATTACCTTCGTGGCAAGGACGGAAATCGGTACAAGAAGTTGATCGACGGTCTGGGAATTCGCAAATAACCATCGGTTGTTGTTCAAAAGGGCGTCGGGTAACCGGCGCCCTTCGTCGTAAACGGAACGGTCGTGGCGGTTTGTTTTCTGTCTGAAGGCGGGCGATCGAAAGCGCGATCATCGGCTTCAGTCAGGGATCAAAACGCACTGGCACTCCGCCTCACTCAAACAACGGAGCAGCACATGTTCGTGAAGAAAAGCGTGATGATTGGCGACCGCGAGTTGTCGATCGAAACCGGCCGTATGGCCAAGCAAGCCGACGGGTCGATCATCCTCAAATACGGCGAGACGATGTTGCTGGCGACCATCGTCAGTGCGCGCGAGAAAAAAGACGTCGACTTCATGCCGCTGACGGTCGAGTACAAAGAGAACCTCTACGCAGCCGGAAAGATTCCGGGCAGCTTTTTCAAGCGCGAAGGAAGGCTCTCTGAGAAAGAGACGCTGACCTGCCGCATCGTCGATCGCAGCTGCCGCCCGTTGTTCCCCGAAGGATACGGTTACGAGACCCAGCTGATTATCAACGTGATCAGCTTCGACGGTCAGAATGATCCCGACGTCCTCGCGTTGACTGCGGGCTCGGCGTCCATCTGGTCGTCTGACGTTCCGTTCAATTTCCCGATCGCCGGCGTTCGCGTCGGCCGCATCGAAGGCAAGCTGGTCGTCAACCCGACCCTC
Source organism: Archangiaceae bacterium (assembly GCA_031406375.1). Taxonomy (GTDB): domain Bacteria; phylum Myxococcota; class Myxococcia; order Myxococcales; family Myxococcaceae; genus JAGSPQ01. The sequence continues at coordinate 820 of JANOHG010000323.1, forward strand.
AAGCAGCGCGAGGCTTCGGACATCGACATCGTGGTCGCCTGCAGCAAGGACGCGATCGTGATGGTCGAAGGTGGCGCAGAGCAGGTCAACGAGGCCGACATGCTGAAGGCGCTCGAGTTTGCGCACAAAGAGTGTCAGCCGCTGATCGCCTTGCAGCACGAGATTCGCGCCGCGCTCGGCGTGAAGACGCGTGAGTTCGACAAGATTCCCAGCCACGATGAAGGGCTCAAGGCGAAGGTGAAGACGATCGCGTGGGATGGCATCAAGGCCGGCTACGCCATCGCCGTGAAGCACGACCGGTACACCGCGCTGAGCAAGACGAAGAAAGAGATGCTCGGCAAGCTGAAGACCGAGCTCGGTGACGCTGCCTACACCGCGGCGGTCGAGAAGGGCGCCAAAGCGATCTACGAAGACCTCAAGTACGACTACATGCGCGATCTCACCGTCAAGGGCGGTCGAATCGGAGCACGCAAGCACGACGAGGTTCGAGCGATCACCTGCGAGATTACCCCGCTGCCGCGCACCCACGGCTCCTCGCTGTTCACCCGCGGCGAGACCCAGGCACTGGTCACCGTCACGCTTGGCACCCGCGACGACGAGCAGCGCATGGAACAGCTGAACGGAATGTTCTTCCGCAAGTTCATGCTCCATTACAACTTCCCGCCCTTCTCGGTCGGTGAGCTTCGGCGCGGCCTGGGGCAGCTTCGCCACGAGCGCGACGATGACGCTGGGCGAATACCAC
>JANOHG010000327.1:0-4470 GCA_031406375.1 Archangiaceae bacterium
CCCAACCCCTCTCCCGGAGGGAGAGGGGAGATGTTGTTCAGCGAGACGGTCACGTACGGAACCTCGCTGTTGCGAACGACGATCAGCTTCACTGTGCCAGTGCCAATGGTTGCGGGCGGTAAGGATAGCCAGCCTTGCTCGAGCGACTCGAAAGAGATCACCAAAAAAATTCTAGCACGTCGAACGCTTGTTAGCCCATAGATAGTTAGGCTATCTATGTATGATGGGCGATTCCCACGCCGAGGCGCGACGCAGGCTCAACCAGATGCTGATCGTGCGGCTGATGTCCATTCAAGGGCTGGTCGGAACTCAGCTCGAAGCAGCGCTCGCGGCGACGGGTCTCACGCACTCGGGGTTCCGGCTCGTCGGCGTGTTGATGGAACAGCCCGAAGGCGTGCGCCAGCGGGAACTCGCCGATCGCTTGGGCGTGCGGGCTCCGACAGTCTCGGCAGCGCTTCCCCGGCTCGAGGCGCTGGGAATCGTCGAACGCGTGAACGACCCTGACGACCCGCGCGCCTGGCGCGTGCGGCTGCGTCAGAATGCGCCCTTGCTGCCAGGCGTCGAGCTGCTCGAAGCGCTCGATCGTGGCGCATTCTCTGTGCTGACGAAGAACGAACGTCGAACCCTCACCCGCCTGCTCGACCGTGTCGGGCAGCATCTTTCCCGGAAGGTCAGATGAACATTGAATCGAGTCCTACTCTCTCTGCGCGCGCCCAGTCATGGAACGCCGCGATGGTCGCAAACCCCGGCGCGCTCGATCTGCACATCGAGGCATCGCGAATCGAGGGCGTCATTCCACATTCGTTGCGCGGGGGACGGGTGCTGTCGAATGGTCCTGGGTGGACCAAATTCAACGACCGGATCGCTCACCCGTTTGATGGTCACGGGTATGTGCGGGCCTTCGAGTTTCGCCCTGATGGCTCGCTGCGGCTGCGTGCCCGCTTTGTGCAGACCCGTGTCTACCGTGACGAGGCAGCCGCCAATCGCCTCGTCCACCGCGGGTTGGGAACGAATCCTTCAGAGCATTTCTGGAACAACCTGCGCTTCGGTGTCGCCCGGAATGTCGCCAACACCACCATCGTTCCGTGGGCCGGCAAACTGCTCGCGGGGTGGGAAGGCGGAGCTCCTCACGCGGTTGATCCCGACAGCCTCGAGACGAAGGGTGAAGAGACTTTCGGAGGCGCGCTGTCGACGAAGTCGTCCACGCTCGCGCATACCCGCCATGACGTCGCCCGCAACCGCTTGGTCTTTTGCAGCCCTCGCATCGGACCAAAGACGAAGGTCACCTTTCGCGAGGTCGACGCGCAGGGAGTCGTCGTGGAAACGCGTGAGGCTGAGGTGCCGGGCCCGCTGTTCGCGCACGACTTCGCCATCACTCCCAATTGGTACGTGCTCGCCGGCAATCGGTTGAAGGTGAAGTTCGGTGAGCTTGCGAAGACGCTGCTCGGCGCATCGACGTTCATCCGCTGCCTCGAAACGAACGACGATGTTCCGGGTGTCGTGCACCTCATCCCCAGAGGGCGTTCCGGGCCAGTTCGAAGCGTGACGCTGCCCGGCCAAGCGTTCGTCATTCACTATGGCAACGCTTTCGAGCGTGACGGAGCAGTTCATGTCGACGCGAGCCTGTTCTCGCAGTTTTCGTTCGGCTCTGAGTTCGGATATCGCGGGCCGTTCGAGGCGCTCGACCCCACGGTATCCGACCGACGAGAACCGCAGCGCCTCTACCGATGCTCGCTGAGCAACGACAGCACCGAAGGCAAGTGGGAACAGCTCACCTCGTACGCGGTCGACTTCCCTCGCATTCATCCGGCGCACGACGGTCTCGACACCCAGCTGCTTTTCGGCGCCACCCGCGCCGACAGCCGTTTCAGCGATCCGTTCGACTCACTGATTGGCCTCGATCTGTGGGATCTCGAACGCCCGCCACAGCTGTGGACGTCGGCGCAAGACACCTTCGTGGGTGAGCCGCTGTTCGTGCCGTCGCCCGAGCGCCCGGAAGCAGGGTGGGTGGTGGCGATGACGTCAGATGGGTTGAGTCAGCGTTCGACGCTTGGGGTCTTCGACGCGAATGCGCTGGCAGCCGGCCCGGTGGCACGCATTCAGCTGCCGCTGCTGCCCTACGCTTTTCACGGCCAGTGGGACGCTGGCCGCGCCTAGTAACGACAGCTATTGGGTGACTGTGCGGACGAGATCCCAGGTGAGCTCGGAATACTCGAAGCCTGGGCCCGAGAGCGTGTAACGCCGCGGAAGCCCCATCGCTGGTACGACGACTCGGTCAGCAATCCCGTCGTTCGTTTCGTCGACAAGGGTGGCCTCGAAACCCGACGAGGAATCGGCGTAGCCGTTCGAGACGGGGATTGGAATCGGAGGCAGCTGCAGCGTGTTGCCACTGACCGTCGCCGTTCCGCTCCAAGTGAACTTCCCTCGCGGGTAGCGGACGACGAGGTTGGCGCCCCCTTCCTTTCGCCAGCTGGCGTCGATGAAGACCTCGCTGGTCGGCGGCGGGCCCGGCGGCATCATCGGTGGGCCGAAGCTCGGTACCCCGACGGTCAGTCGGTAGGTCCCTTCGAGCTTGAGCTGCGCGGCCTGCGCGATTTTCCAGCGGGTTTCGCTGGGCGCAGAACTCGTAGACTCCCATTCTGAGATGAGTCCCGCCTCGACTTTCACCAGGTACTCTTCTCCCGCGGTCAGAGGCGCCTCGGGCTCGAGCCGCACGTGGCGCCCCTCGACAACCTTGCGCGTGGCGACCTTCACACCGGCCGCGTTCTCGAGCTGGATGCGCGCGAGGTTCCGTTCGTCTTTCCAGATTGGCTGCGAAAAGATGAGTTCGGGCTGTGCGTCCGCAGCGAGCAGGCGGGTGTTGCTGGGCAGCTCGGTAAGCAAGAAGAGCTCGCGCGCGGTGAGCTCCTCGAGGTAGCGGGTGAGATCGTCGATCTCAGTTGGCGTCGCCTTGCTGCGGACGAAGATCACCATTTGATCGACTGCTTCTCTGAGCGTGGTCGCGGTGCCTTTTCGGAAAAAGGCGCCGTCGCGGTAGACGCCGATCAGCGCCGGAATGTCGGCGCGCTTGCCGTCGCCGATGCTGACTTCGGTGCGGCCTCGGCTGGTGGTCAGGGCCCCTGCATGGCACGAGCTGCAGTCACGCGCGAACACGGTTTGCCCACGCAGGGCCTGTGCGGTCATCGCGCCGTCACGCTCAGTCTTCGAGTTGGCAGGCGGGGGCGGCATGAGTGACGCGAGATAGGCGTAGAGCGAGTCGGTCTGCGCGTTCGTTGGCTGGAAGATGCCGATGTTGCCGGTGACGGTGTACGAGTAGTTGCGGACGCTGCTGAGGTACCCCTGCCACCCCAGTGGCCAGGTGCCTTCGAGCATCGCGAATGGCCTCGACACATAGCGGTGGGTCCGCAGCGGGCCTGCCTGCCAGACGAGCTTGTCGGTCAGCCCGTCGGCGTGGCAGCTGCTGCAGCTCCAGGTGTTCCCCGCGATGAGGAGCCCCGATTGCGGCGGCCCGATGGGGGCGCTCACGCCTGGGCCGGTGAAGAAGCGCTCGCCGGCCACCTCTGCGGGTGGTCTGGGGTCGACAAGAATCGGCGCGGACTCGCGCACGCCGCTGCTCTTCAGCTCAGTGATTTTCTGCTGCTGGTGACCGTAGGCGTAAAGCGTTCCGTCGTCGCTGACGACGAGCGACCGGGGACGCCCTCCCGCGGGCTGACGCTCGAGCTCGATGAGCGTTGCGAGATCGAAGCGAACGACGGCGTCGCTCGCCTCGGCGACGACCCAGACTGAGTTGCCAACCACCACAGGTGCGTACAACGAGACGAGCGCTGCGGCGCCTGCCGTCGCCAGCGTCACCTCGCGAGACACCCCTTCGACGATTTCGGCCCCAGTCAAATCATAGACGACCAGCGTGTGGCGGAAGTTGCCCGCCTTCGGGTTCGACATGCCGTCCTCAGGACGCTCGCCATTGTTGCTGCGAGTCGTCGCGACAATCAGCTGCTTGCCATCGGCGGTGAGGCCAAGCCCGCCGATGGTGGTTCCTACCTCGGTGACGCTGCGGGTGACGCGGCCGGTGGTGAGGTCGATTTCCGAGAGGTCTGCGCCACAGCTTGCACACGTCTCTTGCTTGCCCGTGCGTCGGCCCGCCACGTAGGCACGCTTGCCGTCGGCGCTCAAAGCGAGGTGGCTGGGGTCGCCGCCGACTCGGATCCGCGCACGCACTCGGAGGCTCGCGAGGTCGAGGAGCACCACTTCGGCGTCCACCGGCGCGAGCGCAACCGCAGTGTCGCCATCGTTGGTGACAACGACGTTGGAAACCTCATCGCCAATCCACACGCTGCGCACTGCGCGTCGGGTCGCGAGATCGACAAGGGTCAGTGCGTCTTCGCCGCGGCTGGCGACCAAGAGTCGCCCGTGCTTCGCGTCGCTGGCGACGGCGACCGGCCAGCTGCCGACGGCAATCGCGCCGCGGGC
>JANOHG010000330.1:0-2734 GCA_031406375.1 Archangiaceae bacterium
TGGGCGTGGACCCCACCCGCGCGACGCTGTTTCGTCACAGCGACGTTCCCGAGCTCACCGAGCTGTACTGGATCTTAGGTACGGTGATCCCCGTCAACAACCTTCAGAGCGCCCACAGCTACCGCGACAAGATAGAGAACCAGAAAATGCTGCACCCCGAATTCGGGCTCTTCTCGTACCCGGTGCTGATGGCGGCCGACATCCTGCTGTACGACTCGGACATTGTTCCCGTCGGAAAGGACCAAGTGCAGCATCTCGAGTTCGCGCGCGACTGGGCGACCAAGTTCAACCTCGCCTACTCACCAGGCTACGACCCTGCGGCGAAGAGTCCCCGTGGGCTGCTGAAGCTGCCGGTCGCGCGTGTTCAGGCCGAGACGGCGGTCGTTCCAGGCACCAATGGCGGAAAGATGTCGAAGTCTCAGAACAACGCGTTCGCGCTCTTCGGCACCGACAAGGAAATCGCGAAAGCGATCAAGGGGATCAAGACCGACTCGACGCCGATGGAAAAGCCCAAGCCAACCCAGGACGCTCCGTTGTACGACCTGTTGAAGCTGGTGGCTCCACCCAGCGAATGGGCTGCGCTCGATGCCCAGTGGCAAGCAGGCGGCGAAGGCTACGGATACTTCAAAGACAAGTTGCTCGCGCACTACCATCACACCTTCGATGGCCCGCGAAAGGCCTACGCCGAGCTGGCCGCGCATCCCGACGAGGTCGAGAAAATCCTCAAGGCTGGCGCCGAGAAGGCGCGGGCCTACGCAGCGCCGGTTATCAAGCGGGTTCGGGAAGCGGTGGGTCTGTAGGTTCAGCCGCCGTCTCGACTCTCAAAACCACCGGTGGTAGTCCCTTTTTCCTCGTGAAAGCCGACGGGCCGGTGCCTCAGGAAGAAGTCAGCGTTGGACTGAAGGCTCCGAACGATGCCTTCCGCATCGGCTTGCCGAACTTCGAAGGGCCGTTGGATCTTTTGCTGCACCTGATCCGAGAGCACCAGGTCGACATTCTCGACATCCCCATCGCGCTCATCACCGAGAAGTACCTCGCGCACCTCGAGCAGATGCGCGAGATCAACCTCGACATTGCCGGTGAGTTCCTGGTGATGGCCGCGACGCTGGTGCACCTGAAGTCCCGAATGCTGCTGCCGAAAGATGAAGTTCCGGCATTGGAAGGCGAGCCCGCCGTCGACACCACCGACCCGCGCGCCGAGCTCGTGCACCGGTTGCTCGAGTACCAGAAATACAAGCACGCGGCCGATCAGTTCATGACCGCCGATCTGCTTGACCGCGATGTCTTCGCGCGCAAGGTCTGCGTTGAGAGCGTCGGGCTCGACCCCGAGGACATCGGCTTTAAAGAGATTTCCGTCTTCAAGTTGATCGAGGCGCTTGATCGCGTGCTCAAGGAGCTCGAGCCGAAGTTCCAGCATCAGGTCGTTCGCGATCGCTTGAGCCTGTCAGACGCGATCCACGGCATTGCCGCGCGTCTCAATGGCTCGGGGCCGGTCAAGTTCCTCGATCTTTTCAGTGACGTGCGCACCCGTTCGGCAGTGGTGATCACCTTCCTCGCGCTGCTCGAGATGGCGAAGCTGCGGCTGATTCGGCTCTTTCAGGCCGAAGGCGAGTCCGAGATTCTCGTTCAGGCCAAGGGCGACGCGTTGAGTGACCTCGAGCAGAAGGTCCCAGAAGGAACCGATGAATACCAATGAGCCCAAGCCATTTACCGAGGCAGAAGTCGCCTCGGTCACCACGCCGTTGGAAGGCGACCCTGAGCTCGATGAGCTCGAACCCGCCGAGATCGAAGCGACCAACGACGAGCCTGAGACGTCGTTCGAGAAGCTCGTCGGCAAGGGTAAGCGACTGTCGGACGAGCGGGTCCGCACGGTGATCGAGAGCCTGCTGTTCGTCAGCGACAAGCCGCTGGCGCTCGAGCAACTGCACGAGGCGACGGGAATCGCGCCAGAACGAATCACCAAAGCGCTCTCGAAGCTGCAGGGCCTGCGTCGTGAGGGCATCGCAGGAATCGTCCTTCACGAGGTGGGCGGCGGCTGGCAATTTCGAACGGATCCTGGTTCGGCCGAATACGTACGGCGGTATCTGAAGGTGAGGCCTCAACGATTGACGCGGGCGGCGGTCGAGACGATGGCGATCATCGCGTACCGCCAGCCGGTGACCCGCCCGGAAATCGAAGACATTCGCGGCGTCGATACCGGCGCGGTGCTCAAGGCCTTACTCGAACGCAGGCTGATCAAGATCCTTGGAAAGAAAGAAGAAGTCGGCCGGCCGATTCTCTACGGCACGACCCGAGAGTTCCTCGAGTTCTTCGCGATCAAAGACCTGTCGTCGCTGCCAACGCTGCGCGAATTTCAGGAACTCTCGGAAGAGCATCAAGAGATTGTCGAGAAGGAAGCGCCGCCGCAGATCAACGACACGATTCAGACGCTCGCCGACCCGATGTTCATCCCGAAGCTCGAAGCACATACCGCGGCGTCCGAAGCCGCGCTGGCGCAGCTCGAAGCGGCGATCGATGGCGCCGATGTCACCAGCAAAGCGACGGCAGCGCTGCTGGGCGCGACCGCTTCCGATGGATCCGAGCACCCGCCTTTACCCGAGCCATCCCGCCCATGAGTACCGAACGTCTTCAGAAGTACCTTTCGCGCGCCGGGGTTGCTTCGCGCCGCCACGCCGAAGTGTTGATCACCGAAGGCCGGGTTTTCGTGAACGGAAAGAAGGTCACCGTGCTCGGC
>JANOHG010000341.1:0-3473 GCA_031406375.1 Archangiaceae bacterium
GCGCTGACAACACCTGGCTGACGATCCGGATCACCCGCGACTCGGGCAGCGGCCATTCGCGCGAGAGGATGTGGTGCAGATCCTTTCCCGAGACGTATTCCATCGCGATGTACATCGCGCCGTCTTCGGCTTGGCCGAAGTCGAGAATCGAAATCGAGTTCGCGTGGTTGAGACGGCTGGCCGCCTTGGCCTCGCGCTGAAAGCGGGCAACAGTGCGCTCGTCCGACAACAACGCCTGCCGCAAAACCTTCAATACCACCGGCTTTTCGAGAACGAGTTGGGTGGCCTTGTAGACCTTCCCCATGCCGCCTTCGCCGATCAACGCCTCAACGTGGTATTTTCCAGCGACCGTCTTACCGATGTAGTCGTCAGATGCCACAGGCTGGAGTCAACTTTTCCACGGCTGACAGTTAATCGCCAACGAAGTGTTGAATCAGACGAACGCTCGCCCTTTGGCGTGGGCTTGATATAGCTGGTGGTCGGTCTATGCCTGCCGCGCCACGCCCTCGGGTTGCAATTCGCGTCGTCCGTGCCGATGGAGGCCCCGAAGCGTTGATTCCGATGCGGGGTGATGTGCTGCTCGCCGGACGCCAGGGCGACTTGGCTCTGCCCGATGACCCTTTCGTCGCCGAAACGCAGGTGCGCTTTTTCTTTTCGGGCACGCGCCTGGCGATCGAAGACGTCGGTGGAGGCAACGGCGTCTTCACCCGGCTGCGCAACGAGCGTGAGCTGTCGACGGGCGGCGAAGTGCGGCTGGGTCGACAGCGAATGGTGCTTGAACCGATCCCCGCGCTGGCGCCGGCCGCCGACGGCGCCACCGCCTGGGGATCTCCGGACATGGGCTTTCGCTTCCGCTTGGTGCAGCTGCTCGAGGGCGGCGTGCGCGGAGGCGCCTTTCCTCTGAGAAGCGGCGAGAACATGCTCGGCCGCGAGCTGGGCGACATCACCTTTCCGACCGACGGGTTCATCTCGGGGCGGCATGCAGTACTGACGGTCGCGGAAGATCGGCTGATGATGCGTGACCTTGGTTCTTCAAACGGCACGTTCCTACGGCTGACTGCTCCGGCCTTCGTCGACAACGGCGACCAATTCTTGATTGGCCGCCAGTTGGTTCGCGTCGAACTGCAATAGCGCGCAGCCTAGAAGCAGGCTCCCAGTTGCAGATTCGACGCGAAGAACTCGAGCGTGTGAGGCACCCCTGAGTCGGCCGGCGAAGTGAGGGTGACGAAGGCCGCAGCGCGGGTCGGCAAGTGGCCACCGTCGGGAATCAAGAACTCGATTCTACCCGTCACCGTGTGGGCGAAAACGCCCTGCTCCGCAGCGAATTCCGCTGCACAGCCACCGTCTCGCCGCGACGTCATCGCGTTGTCGACCGCCCAGTTGGCTGGCACGCTCAGGCCAGCATGCGAGTGGGTGCCCGGTGACACCAGTGAGATTACCGCACAAAGATTTCGCGCCGGCTCACTGTGCCGCAAGGTGATGTGATCGAGCCCTCCGCTGTAGACACAGGCTGAGTAGCTGCCAACCGGAGTGCAGACGCCGTAGGCGCTGCCGGCCATCGCGCATTCCTGACCTTCGCCGCAGGTGTTGGTGCTTCCGTGTGGCGAACAGATTTGATGGCAGACCGCATACCCGCCGCCTTTGCACGCAAAGCCGCGCACGCAGTCGGTCGACTGGGAGCAAGGGCCACCCTTGGCCTGGGTGCCGATCTGCGAGCACACCGATGATCCAATGGGCCGGGGGTAACAAGCTTCCGAACCACTTGGGCAATCTTGTCGTATCGGGTCGCAGCTGCCTGCGTCGCTGCCACCCGCATTGACTGTTGGCCCGCCGTCAATCTCGGCGGACACCGAAACGCCGCAGGCGCAGCCGAGCAGCAAAAACGCGAGGACTCCCCGCATTTTTCAGCCGTACGACTTTTCTTTCTTTTCCTGCTCTTCCTTGCAGCGAATGCACAGCGTGGTCACCGGTCGCGCCTCGAGCCGCTTGGCGCTGATCGGCTCTTCGCACCGTTCGCAGACGCCAAACGTACCGTCGTCGATACGGGCAAGCGCCTTCTCGATTTTCTTGAGCAGGAACTTTTCCCGATCGCGAAGACGGAACACCATGCTCTGCGCATATTCGCTCGATGCGAGGTCGATTTCGTCGGGGAGATCGTCCGTGTCGAAATTGGACTCTTCCATCAACGTCTTCTTCGCACTCTGAAGAAGCGCCAACTTGCTGTCTTCGAGCATTTTCTTGAAACGCTTCAATTCCTTCTGATTCACGAGCGCGGCCCCCATCCTGTTCTAAAAAAAGGCCAAACAGCATTAGACAGCGGCTTGTTCTGTGTCAAGGTGAGTCACCCTAAGTATCTGAAACGCCTTCTGAATGTCAGACAATTCGCGCTTCGACCGAGAGTTCCTCAAGGCCGCCCTGCAGCTGGCCACGAATGCTGACGTCGATCATCTCCTCTATATCGGCGATATCCCCATTCCTCCAGCGGATCTACGCGGCCGCCGCTGCAGAAAAAAACTCATCTACGCCGTCACTCTTGAAGCCCTTGCTTTGGATCTCCATTCCAAGAAAGAGCGCGCACTCGTCATACCTGCGTACGACTATTCGCGCATCGAACGCGTAAAGGTAGCGATGGTGTCGGCACTTTCCCAGGGAGCTTTCAAGGAAGGCAACATGGTGTTGTGCCTCACCGGGCGAATCGGGCGGCACATCGACACGATGATGCAGATGCGCATCGGAGCATCGCTGGACGATCGGGTGGCGATCGAGGGCGTGAAGCTCGGCGACGAGTTCAACTCGCAGGTCGTCGACGCGATGATTCAGCTCGCGCTGCAGATTGGCCAGGAAGGATTCGAAGGCCACGCGGTGGGCACGATCATCACCATCGGCGATCACAACGACGTGATGGAAAAGAGCCGACAACTCACCATCAATCCGTTCCAGGGAATCTCGGAGTCCGAGCGCAACGTCCTCGATCCGAGAATCCGCGAAGCAATCAAGAACTTCTCGGCAACGTTGCCAGCGACTTCGGCGTGCTCATCAACACCGAATTCGCACCCCTTGAGACGCGGCTGCGATATGTCATCAAGCGGCTGGAGAAGGTGCCCGCTTACTACGCGGCAGCCAAGGCGGCGATCAAGACCCCGACGCTTGAGCACACCCAGCTTGCGCTCATCCAGAGCCGCGGTGCATTGCGAATATTCGGAGAGGATCTGGAGAGGAAGGTCGCCGCTTCAACGCTGGGTGCCAAAGAAAAGGCGCTCTTCGCCGAGCGCAATGCTGCAGCAAAGGCTGCCCTCAATGGCTATATCGATCACCTGACTGCGATGGAGTCGACGCTGAAGCTGGGCGGCGGGCGGAGCTTTCGTATCGGCAAGGATTTGTACGCGCAGAAATTCGCCTTCGACACCCAGTCTACGTTCACCGTCGAACAGTTGCACCAGCGCGCCATGCAGGAGAAGGCTACGCTGCATGAC
>JANOHG010000367.1:0-5041 GCA_031406375.1 Archangiaceae bacterium
AGCATCTCGTAGAGGATGACTCCCACGCAGTAGAGATCTGCTTGAGCGCCGACCTGCAAGCCCGAGGCTTGCTCTGGACTGATGTATTCGGGGGTCCCAGCCAACAAGCTCGACTTCTCGAGCGACTGCGCACGCAGGGACTCTCGGGTTGTCGGCTCAGGCGCCGTGTCGAGGTGGCGGGCGAGCCCGAAGTCGAGCACCTTGACGATCAGCTCACCGTTTGTTTGCTTCAAGAGCACGATGTTGGCGGGTTTGAGGTCACGATGAACAACCCCGACCAGATGCGCAGCCGACAACCCCGAGAGGATCTCTTCAGCGATGTTGAGCGCATCCAGCGGCGGAATCGGAGCATCGCGGGCGATGATCTGCGCCAGCGTGTCGCCCTCGAGGAACTCCATCATCATGTATTGGGCGCCATCAGGCAGCGCGCCAAAGTCGAGGATCTCGACCACGTTTCGATGCTTGACCGCGCTCACCGCTCGCGCCTCGCGAAGAAACCGGGCGCTCAAGTCGACGTCGCTGCAAAGCTCGGGTCGAATCACCTTCACCGCCGCGCGCCGGCCAATCAACGGGTGGCGGGCCTCGTACACCACGCCCATTCCTCCCGCTGATACTGTGCCGGTGATGACGAAGCCGTTGAGCTTCGTACCGACAAGCGACTCCGTCGGCGTTGCAGCCGGACGGACCTCCACATTGAGCGGAAGTGTATTGGCCATGCGGTACGCCAACCTATGCAATTAGCACGCGCAGCCGCCGTGCTAAAGCCATCGGGTTATCGCACGCGGGCGAGGGTCGTCGCCCAGCCCGGCAGCAAACGAAGCGATTGCAAGTCATCGTCTTCCGACAGGTGCTTGCGATCGACGAACCCTGCGTCGATTGCGCGGTTGATCATCGCCAGCCCTTCGTCGAGCCTACCAAGCCTGGCCAGCGCGCATCCGGCGTTGAGCAAATGAACGGGTTCGGCCAGCGCGTCGAACGCGGTGAGCGAGATCTGCATCGACGGTTCCCAGGCACCTGCCTCGAAGAGGCGGGCGGCGAGCACCTGAACCAACCTCCTGGGCGCAAGGTCCGAGCGTGCGAGCAGATCGCACGCATCGGTGACCACCTGCTCAAAGCGCTTCAGGGCGATGAGTGCGTCGACGCGAAGGGCAATCTCAGGCGGCGAGCTGGGCAACGGTGAGAGCAAACCGAGCACTTCTTCATGGTGCCCGAGGTGCGCCGCGAGCGTCGCTTCCAGGTGACGCGAGGGCTTGATGCCGCCCATCTTCTGAACCGCCATGTCAGCTCCGCGCCAATCATCGCGAAGCAAGCGGCTCCAGGCGACTGCTTCATAGAGCTTTGCGCGTTCGTCAATGTCGGCGGTGAGAATCGCCTTGTCGGTCGCCATTCGTTCGGCCTCGGCAAAGCGATGCGCCTGCATCAGCGCCCAGATTCGATTGAAGGCATCGTCTTCGGGTTTCCTCGGCGCCAGGCGCGAGTAACCTTGCCAGATCCCCACGCCGCCAAAGTAGATCAGCATCAGGAAGCTCTGAAAATAGAGCCCAAAGAGCACCACCGCCGCGCCGACGATGACGCTGGAAATCGCCGCAACCTTCGGGCGTGGCTGTTTGGCGATCAGCTCGACGGCCGAATCGAGAATCAAGCCGCCGTCCCACGGAAGCACGGGCAGCAGATTGATGAACGACCACCCAATGTTCACCCAAATTGCTTGCCGAAGCCCTTCCTTCAGCAGCGGATGCGCGTCGGAACCTATGCTCAATTGCGCGATGACCACCAACCCACCCAGTAGCAACCCGGCTCCAGGGCCACAGCCAGTGACGATCAACTGTTGGCGCGCTGTCGGTACTTTTTCGCGTGACCAGGCGGTCAAACCTCCCATCGCATGCAGCTCGATGCTCGGCGAGAAGCCATAGACGCGCATCGCCGCCGCGTGACCCAACTCGTGTACCAGCACCGACACGAGCAAGACGCCGACCCAGATTGCGACGCTGGAGGGGGACCCTCCGCGGACACCGAACACGACCGCGATGATGACGAATGCTGGGCGAATCAACACCGGAATTCCGCCCAGCGAGAACTGGATCCCCTGCCAGCTGGGTGCAGAGGCCGGAGCGGGGCTGGGAGTTGGAGTCAAAGGTGTCCTCGGGTTATTGGGCCATCGAAACTGTCACCGTTGCGGTCAATATAGATGTGATCTCCAACCCAGGTGACGGTGAGCTTCGCGCGGCGATCTTCGTGCTGTGCCAGCTGCGCCAACAGCTCGGGATCAATCGCAGCGAGCTCTGCTTTTCCCAACCGAACCAGTTTCTCGTCTCGCGCCTCGGTCAGAAACGCCTCGAGCCGCTGGGGATCGTCGACGAGCACCGAAATCTGAGCCCCTGGATGTTGATCGACCGCACGTTGCACCTTGGCCGCCTGAGGTTTACCGACGCGGATCCAACGGGTCAGCTGGCCGGTGTAGTCCCGCACCTCGAGGTCGGGCGCATCGGGGTCGCTCAATCCGGGGCCGAACGCGATCCGGTCTTCCCAAAGCCAGCAATAGGCGATCGCGCGCAGCCACAGCCTCTCGAGGGTTTCGGACGGGTGGCGCGCGGCTTTGAACACCAGCGCTTGCTCGACCCCACGGTCGACGTGGTTGAGCGAAATTTCGAAGTGGTGGAGGGTTGCCGGGAGCGCCATCTTAAGCCAACCAGCGTACAGCCAAAGCGTTCGATCTCGACGCCCCGACTCTGCGCGCCTACTGTGTCTGCGCCCGATGACGAGCCTTGAGATGCTTTTGACAGAGGGGATCATCGATGAGGTCCTTGGCCAGCTGAAAAGCGGCAAGGAGGCCGATGTCTGGCTCGTGCGTCGCGCGGAAGAGATTCTCGCCGCGAAGATCTACAAGGAGCGCGAGCACCGCAGTTTCAAGAATAACGCTGAGTACAAAGAAGGGCGTCAGGTTCGCAACACGCGAACGCAGCGAGCGATGGCGAAGGGAAGCAAGTTTGGCCGCGAGTCCGACGAAGCCGAATGGAAAGCTGCCGAGGCCGACGCGCTCTTCAAGCTTCACGCGACTGGCGCGCGGGTGCCTCGCCCTGTGATGTTCTTCGAAGGCGTGCTGCTGATGGATGTGGTCGTCGATCCAGAAGGTCACGCTGCGCCCCGGTTGGTGGACGCATCGATTCCGCCCGAAAAGGGAATGTCGATGTACGAAGATTTGCGGTGCCAGGCGGTCAAGTTGCTGTGTGCCGATCTGATTCACGGAGATCTGTCGGAATTCAATGTCCTGCTCGCTTGGGATGGCCCAACGATCATCGACTTTCCCCAGGTCATCTCGGCGGCACAGAACAGCCGAGCCGAGCATTTTTTCAAACGCGACATCGACAACCTGCGTCGGTTCTTTGCGACCCTCGATCCGGCGGTAGGCCTTCGCGAAAGCGACGCAGATGAGATCTGGCGCGCCTATGTTCGCCGCGACCTGACAGCCGACTTTGTCCCAACCGGTCGGGCCATTCGAAAGCCTCAAGCGCCGCAAAGCCGGAACCGGCACCCTCAGGCGAGGCCAGCGGGCACCGAGGTGAGTTACCGCGGTCGCCCAACGCAGGCGGTGGCTGCGCCCCAGGGGGGCGGGCAACGTCAGCCGCAGCAGCAGGGGCGTCAACCGCAGCGGCAGCCCGGGCAAAGCTCCGGCGCGCAGCAGCGTCAACTTCAGCGCCAGAAGCAGAACGGAAGGCCTGAGGCTCAACCCGACCGTCACCCGCAGCAGAATTCCCAAGCTGGTACCCAACCGACACAGGCGCAAACCGGCGTCCTCGACGCGAAGTCCACCGGTGAATCGTCGAGGCGAAGGCGAAGGCGACGGCGACGGCGCTAAGTCGTGCCAGCGCCAACTGACCGAAGGACGCGATGAATGGAATGTCCCCACAGGGAACCTCGCATGCGCGAGTTGTGCGGTTAGGTGTTCAGAGCCGGGCTGACGGGTTAGTCTTCGTGCAACCCCTTCAGCGCCACCGAAGTCGCCACGGCCAGATCGTCATTCACGAGAACGGCGGTTTTTGCGAGGTATCGAGTGTCACCAATGCCCTCTGCTTCGGCGCCGACTGCTCCCGTCAACCGTCCTCGGGTGTTGATCATCGATGATGAGGAAGGCGTGCTGCGAACGCTCAGCGCGCTGCTCACCCGGGCCGGGTTCGACGTGAGCACTTCGGCCGATGCGCTCGAGGGGCTGGCAGCGGCGAAAGAGCCAGATGTCGACGTCGCGTTGGTGGACATCAATCTCCCCAACATCTCGGGGATGGAGTTGCTTCGTGAGCTGAAGACGCGCAAGCACCCCATCGAGGTGATCATCATCACCGGCGCGGCGACGATTCCGTCTGCGCTCGAGGCGGTGCGCCTTGGCGCCTACGACTACCTGACGAAGCCGTTTCTCGACATGGAGCCGGTGATCTCGAGTGTTCGGCGCGCCGCCGATCGCAAGCAGTTGATGGCCCGCAACCGCGAGCTTGAGCAGATGGTGAATTCTCAGCCGAACCCGGACTTCATCGGCCAGAGCATCAAGATGCGCGACGTCTTCGGGCTGATCGAGCAGGTCAGCTACTCGACATCCACCGTGTTGATTCAGGGAGAAAGTGGCACAGGCAAAGAGCTGGTTGCGCGGTCGATTCACCGGCGCAGTCAACGCAGCGCGAAACCGTTCGTCGCGATCAACTGCGCAGCGATGACTGAGCCGTTGCTCGAGAGCGAGCTTTTTGGGCACGTGAAGGGCGCCTTCACGGGTGCTGCCGGCAGCAAGAAGGGGCTGATCGAAGCAGCCAACGGAGGAACGCTGTTCCTCGACGAGATCGGCGACATGCCACAAGTCACCCAGGTGAAGCTGCTGCGGGTGCTTCAAGAGGGTGAGGTTCGGCCCGTCGGTTCGACTGAAACGCTGAAGGTCGATGTGCGCGTCATCGCAGCGACGAATGTCGATCTGGCCAAAGCAATGAGCGACGGCAGGTTTCGCGAAGACCTGTTTTACCGGCTGAACGTGATCAACGTCGTGCTGCCGGCGCTGCGTGAG
>JANOHG010000369.1:0-2810 GCA_031406375.1 Archangiaceae bacterium
GCTGCCATTCGCGCTGGCGCGCAGGTCATCGTCACCGCGAACTTGAAGGACTTTCAAGGCGACGACGATGGGTCCGAAAGGTCCAAAGGGGCCAAGTTCCATCCGCACCTAATGGCAGCACGCGCGAAACCTCGAAATCCACCCACAGATTCACGGAGGCGCCTGAGCGCGCTTATGAGGGCCGCCGATCCTCTTCGTGCATGGGACCCCGACCTGGAGCTTTGACTGGCGTCACCTGATCAAGCGCTTCTCGGCGACTCATCGATGCATCGCACCCGACCATCTAGTCAGGCGAAGGAATGTCGCTGGGCATGGCCGCGGGTTAGTAAGAAACGCGCGCACAATGAACCGATTCGTTCACCAAACCGACGCGGTCGCGTGGCTCAAGGCCAACCCACTTTTGCGTGGTCAGTCGATCATCACTTCCCTTCCCGACAGCTGTGAGGTTCCAAAGCTCGGCTTCCTTGGGTGGCGCACCTGGTTCATCGACGCGGTGAAGACTTGCCTCGATGCCTGCCCCGACGATTCTGCCGCGCTGTTTTTCCAGACGGACGTGAAGCGAGAAGGCGCGTGGATCGACAAGAGTCACCTCTGTCAGCTCGGTGCAGACGCCGCGGGTGCGCGGTTGCTTTGGCACAAGATCGTCTGTCGCGCTCCGGCAGGCACAATCACCTTCGGCCGGCCCGCCTATGCACACCTGCTCGCGTTCTCGCGCGGCCTCACCGCGAATCTCGACCTATCGACCGCTGATGTGATCCCCCGACTGGGCAAGATGACCTGGGCGCGCGCGATGGGAATCGAGGCGTGCGTGGTGGCATGCCGGTTCCTGCTCACGGGCACCACCTCTCGAACCGTCGTCGACCCGTTCTGCGGGGTCGGAAGCGCGCTCGCCGTCGCCAATGCTTTGGGGATGGACGCGATCGGCGTCGAGCTGTCGCGCAAACGCGCCGAGAAAGCGCGCGAGTTGCGCGTGCACCTTTAAGTGCGAAGCCGTTGATGCGAGACCTTGGCCTGAGTATCTCAACCCACGGTTACGCGCAGTCGAGGCTCATCCTTTTGATTTTGTTGCAATCGCTGAATCTGAAGCCGCCGGAAGACTGAACGTCCGTGCGGTGCTATTGAGGCGTTTCCATGTCTGAACCTGAATTCCTGTCGGTGCGCGGAGCCCGCGAGCACAACCTCAAGGGCATCTCTCTGGACATCCCGAAGAAGAAGCTCGTCGTCTTCACCGGCGTTTCTGGCTCAGGCAAGAGCAGCCTCGCCTTTGACACTCTCTACGCCGAAGGTCAGCGCCGCTACGTCGAGTCGCTCTCGAGCTACGCAAGACAGTTCCTCGGGCAGATGGACAAGCCGCGCTACGACACCCTCAAGGGGCTTTCGCCCACCATTTCGATCGAGCAAAAGGCAGCGAGCAACAACCCGCGCTCGACGGTCGGCACCGTCACCGAAGTTCATGACTACCTGCGCGTGCTCTACGCGAGCATCGGCGTTCAGCACTGCCACAGCTGCGGCCGCAAAGTGGGGAAGCAGTCTGCACAGCAGATTGTCGAAGAGATCATGAAGTCGCCGACAGGCAGCAAAGTGCTGCTGCTTGCGCCGATCGTCACCCACCGAAAGGGCGAGCACAAAGACCTGATGACCGAGGCGATGAAGCGCGGTTTTACCCGCGCGCGCGTCGACGGAAAGGTGCGCGGCCTCGACGAGACGATCGAACTCGACAAGAAGAGCAAACATGACGTCGAGCTGGTCATTGATCGGTTGGTGCTCAAGCCGGACCTGCGCCCGCGGCTCACCGACTCGGTCGAGGCCGCGCTCAAAGAAGGAAAGGGGGTCCTGATCATCACCGACGAGACCGCCAATCCGAAAGCGGATCGCACGATGAGCGAACTCAACGCCTGTCACCACTGCGGCCTGTCGTTCCCCGAGCTCACTCCCGCGAGCTTCTCATTCAATAACCCGTTGGGTATGTGCGCCGACTGCAATGGGCTGGGCACCAAGCCCGAAATGGATCCGGATCTGATCGTCCCGGATCAAACCCGCACCATTCGCGACGGAGCGGTCGAAGTCTGGGCCAGCGGCATGGCCAAGGGGGAAGGTTGGACAGCGGATCTGGTCGATCAGCTCAGCAAGGGCTTCGGGATCGATCTCGACACCCCGTGGGCGCAGCTGCCGAAGAAGGCGCGCGACGTCATCTTGTACGGCGCCCAGGGCACCGAGCTGAAGATGAAGTGGGGAGACTACAAGTTCCGAATGAGTTGGGAAGGGTTGGTCAACAAGCTGATGAAGAGCTTCAAGGCCACCGGCTCTGAGGCGATGCGGCAGTATTACCTGAAGTTCTTTTCCGACAAGCCGTGCCCGACCTGCAAAGCCGAGCGTTTGAAGCCCGAGTCACGCTCGGTGAAGGTCGCAGGAAAGTCGCTGGTCGAGCTGTCGCGAATGACGATCGGCGAATCCCTGAAGTTCCTCGACACGATGCCGCTGACCGCGACCGAGGCGACCATCGCCGCCGAGCTCTCAAAAGAGATCCGCAGCCGGCTCGGCTTCCTCGAGAACGTCGGCCTCACCTACCTCACCCTTGATCGCACCGCGTCGACGCTCAGCGGAGGAGAAAGCCAGCGCATCCGACTGGCCTCGCAAATGGGCAGCGAGCTGACTGGCGTCATCTACATCCTCGATGAACCGAGCATCGGGCTGCACCAGCGAGACAACGGAAAGCTGCTCACCACGCTAAAGCGACTAAGAGACCTGGGCAACACCGTCATCGTCGTCGAGCACGACGAAGAGACGATGGAAGAGGCCGACTGGTTGGT
>JANOHG010000352.1:0-3937 GCA_031406375.1 Archangiaceae bacterium
GCGAGGCCGGCGATCCGTTCGGCGGCGACTTCGTACGCGCGCGTCTTGAAGCTGTTCTCGCCTTTGATCTGTTTGAGCAGCCCCAGGTCTCGCAGAGCCTTCACCACCGCGGACTTGTCGTTGAGCACCATTCGAGCGAAGAGGATAACGTTGTGGCTGCCCGAAATTCACCGGATGCTTGATTGTTCTTTTACTTGCCGTCGGATGCGGATCCGGCGGGGGGATTGACGCGCGAATGGCGTATACCCGCGAGCATCGTGAGGCGACTTGAGTTGGGCCCGGCCAATCTGAAAGAGGGCGAGATGCGCAGCTACAAGGTCGGCAAACGCGACGTGCTGATTGCGCGCGTGAACGGCAACTACAAGTCGCTCGATGACTGGTGCAACCACGCGGGGTGTTTGTTGTCGGGTGGACGCCTGGAAAACAACACCGTCGTTTGCCCATGCCATGAGATTGGGTTTGATCTCGATACCGGCGCGAATGTGACGTCGCCGGGTGTATGTGACGATCAGCCAGCGTACAAAGCAGTAGTCGAAGGAGGGCAGTTGATTGTCGTCGGTGATGTACCCGAGAAGTGATTTCCCGGGCCCGCGCGCAGGCTTTGAAGCCGTTGCTCGACGCGTTCGCCGACGATCGCCCGTGGGGGCATCGGGTGGCGGCAGATCCGATCGGCTTGGTGAAACGCTATTCGGACCCGCGCGACATCGAGGTCAGCGGCCTGCTCGCCGCCGCCCTCGCATACGGGCGCGCTGATTTGTTCATGCCCAAGGTCGATGGCCTGCTGAAGCAGATGGGGCGATCTCCTGCGCAGTTCGTCGAGGCGCTGACGGTCGCTGGGTCGGCGAAACTGCTCGAAGGCTTCGTCTACCGCTTCAACCTTGCAACTGACGTCGCCGTCTTGCTGATGGGCATGGGCGCGACGCTGCGCACTCATGGAAGCCTCGAGGCGCTGGTCGCGCAAGGGCTTTTGACAAGCGGCACGCTTCACGGGGCACTGGCGCAATTCACCGAAGGCCTTCGCACGGCGGCGCCATTGGCGAGCTTGCGAAAAGCGCTTGGGCCTGACCGCGGCCTCAACCACCTGCTTCCGCACCCGCTCGGCGCCGGAGCGGCGAAGCGCCTCAACCTCTATTTGCGTTGGATGGTGCGAGGCCCCGACGCGCTGGACTTCGGCGTCTGGCGTCGCATCTCGAGCGCGCAGCTGATCATCCCGCTTGATACGCACGTGCAGAGGATCTCGAAGTTGCTCGGGCTGACCAAGCGCAACGATCTCTCGTGGCGAACCGCCCAGGACGTGACGGCCTCGTTGCGGCTGCTCGATTCCGAGGATCCGGTGCGCTACGACTTCGCGCTGTGTCACTACGGGATGAGTGGGGCTTGTCCTGCCGTTCCGGTGAGGATCAACTGCCTCGCATGCTCGCTGAAGGGTCAGTGCCGCGTGGGTAAGAAGGTTTAACCTCGAGGCTTTGGCTGCTGGGGCGCTTCCTTAACGGTCGCTGCCGCTGTTTTACGCGAAAACGAGTGACGCGGAAGTTGATGCGGTGGGCAACGGTTCGCTGAGTTATACGCCTCCAAATGCCGTTGTCCGACGTGCAACATCAGTCTCGAGCCATCGAGGCGCTGAAGGCGGCGCTTGCGTCCGGCGCCGTTCATCACGCGTGGTTGTTACACGGCCCTGAAGGCGTGGGCAAAGAGCTCGCCGCGGTGTGTTTCGCACAGGCGCTGACCTGCCCCAAGCAGCCAATGAAAGGCTGCGGCGCGTGCAGCAGCTGCAAGCGGGTCAAGGCTCGCAATCACCCCGACGTGACGTGGGTCATGCCCGAAGACGAGTTGGTGCAGCGCGGGCTCGCGGGGCGCAGCGACTTCGATCACACGCCGTCGCGAGACATCCGGGTCGAGCAGGTGCGCAGCCTGGGAGCGCGGTTGTCGTTTCGGCCTCTCGAGGCAAAGCACAAGGTCGCGTTGCTGGTGAACGCGCACGCAATGAATCCACCCGCTCAGAACGCGCTGCTGAAGACGCTCGAAGAGCCGCCGCGAGACACCATCCTTATCTTGATGACCTCGGCGATCGACAAGCTGCTGCCCACCATTCGCAGCCGGTGCACCAAGGCGCAGTTCGGGCCGATGCCGGTGGAATTCATCGCCTCGATGCTCAAGGCCGCGAAGAAGAAGCTGTCGAACGACGACGCGCAGCAAGCGGCTGCGATGTCGGGTGGTAGCCTCAAGCGCGCAATGGAGTTCGATGCTGCAGCGCTTGGGGTGCGGCGGGACGTGATCGAGCGCTTCGAAGGCCTGGTGCCGGGTGACGCGCGAGGTTGGCTTCAGTTCGCCGAAGCGTTTGGCGATGGCCGCGCGAACGCCGAAACGTGCCTCGATGTGCTCGGCGTCTGGTTTCGCGACGTGGCAGTGGCTCAGGTAGGGCAGGGCACCCTCATGAACGCCGATCTCGCGGCGCTCGCCCAAAGCGCTGCCGAGCGCGTTTCACCCGCTTCGCTGCATCGGCGCGCCACGCTGATCGACGAAGCGCGCAACGCCGTCACCCAGCGCAACGGAGCAGTGCGGTTGCAGCTCGAGCGGATGTTGATCGAGATGCTCGCAAATGAACCTCGCGGTGGATGACTTCGATCGAAACGAGGGCGATTCGAAGAAGTTGGAGCATGGGTTTAAGTGCGACCGCAACCGCCGCGACATCTGTGTAGGAAACCAAGCGCTACCGTGGTGAAAGCGGCCCGCCTTGAGCGACGAACTTGAAGATGCCCTGCAGGACATTGAGGCTGGCGGCGGCTCGAGCGTTTATCTGCTCTGGGGCGAGGAATTTCTCGTGCGCAAAGGCGCCGAGGCGCTGATCGACAAATTGGTTCCAGGTGCGTCGGCCGGCCTGAACCTGGTCACGATGGATGGTGCCTCGCCGCGCGAGGTCGCCAACGAATTGGCGACGATGGCGATGTTTCCTGGCCCCAAAGTCGTCTTTCTGCGCGACCCCGAATTTCTGGCTCCCAAAAAGGGCCGCGGCGATGCGCTGGGCAAGGCCCGCGACGCGTGGAAGGCGAACCGGCGGAAAGAAGCGGCGCGTCGAGTGCTCGCGCTTGCCGCGCGCGCAGGGTGGGGGCTTGGCGATCTCGATCCCACTGCGAGTGGAAACCCCAAGAGCGAAGACTGGGAACGCGAGCTGGGAGTCCAACTGGCAGACGTCGACGCGCAGTTCCTGCGCGACGTGGCGGCGTTCTGTGTCGAAGAAGGAATTACTGCGCCGGCGAACGACGAGACCGCTCTGTCGGATTTGCTCGTCCGCGGCGCTCCGAAGGGGCATGCGCTCGTAATCGCCGCGACAGACATCGAAGCGAAGAGCCCGTTCATCAAGCTGGTGAAAGAAAAGGGCACCTTGATTGAACGGAAGGTCGCCGCGCGTCTGAAGGATTTGAACGTCGGCGAGTTTGTCACCGAGACGCTTAAGCCTTACGCCAAGATGCTCGCGGGCCCCGCACTCGAGAAGCTCAAAGATCGCGTCGGCGGCAACATGCGCCTGCTGCAGTCCGAGTTGGTGAAGCTCGCGCTTTATACCGATGGCCCCCAAATCAAGCTGCGCGACGTCGAGTTGCTCGTCGGGCATGCGCGCGAGGAAGAGTTTCTCGAGATGTCTGATGCGCTGCAGAAGCGCAACTTCGACGGAGCGCGCCGCTACGTCGGTGAGGCTCTTTCGCAAGGGTCGGCCCCTTTGCAATTGCTCGGAGCAATCACTTCTGTCGTGCGCACCTTGCTCACCAACTTCGAACGGATGGTGCAGCTTTCCGGCGGCAAGCCTCCCAAGAACTACAACGATTTTCAGGCGCGTGTTTTTCCGCAAATCGAAGCCGAAGCGAAGTCAGCGAAAACCCGCGTTCCGCATCCGTATGCCGCCTTCATGGGGATGCAGGCCGCCGCAGGGTACGGCCGAATC
>JANOHG010000431.1:0-8718 GCA_031406375.1 Archangiaceae bacterium
GGGCACCAACATCAGGGGAGGGCCAAGAGGCGGTGATGGCGCAGGGTCGAGCTCGAAGCTTGGCAGCTGCGGAACCGTGTCGAGCGTGAGGGTGTAGCCAGTGGCGAGATCCTCTTGCGAAACGTCGAGGACGTCGTCATCGGTCACCGTCGTCTCTATCGAGAGTTGATCCAACACGCCCACTGCGTCGTCGGCTTCTGAAGTGCCGATGTCGTTGAGCAGCGTCCCGCGCATTGCGAACAACTTCGCCAGGTCAGGCGCCAGCGCAGGCGCGATCGCGCGATGGGCCTCACTGTCTTCTGGGCACACCCGAAGCACCGCCATCCATGCGTCCTTCGCGCGGCTGCCAGAATCACCGGCAGCCGTCATCACCCTCGCCACCTCACGAAACACGCGCGCCGCACGCGGTGGATCTCCGTAAATCTCGAGCGCGGTGCCCGCCAGCAACGCCAGCTCGAGGTCCTCAGGCTTGGTGTCGAGCGCACGCCGCACCAACACCAGCGCGCGGTGGCCATCGCGAAACTCCAGCGCCAAGCCGGCGGCATCGGTGGCGGCGCGGGTGTTCGTCGGATCGAGCGCAATCAACTGCTCCAACACCCGAAGACGATCGGCCGGGGCACGCTGCGCGCGCAGGCGATCCGCCACCACCTGCAAATGCTCGGCGGCCTTCTTGTTCTCGCCAGCGCCTTTGAGCGCCTCGGCCAACGCGAGCGCGATGGGCGTGCCGCTGTCGATTGCCGCCGCTCGCGTCAGCAGCATCACCTCAATCGGTCGATCTCCTCGGGTGTGGACGGCAGCGGCGACCCCTTGCAGCGCCTCAACAGCCTCGCGCTGCTTCCCTTCGGCGACCAGCGCCTCTGACAGCATCATCACCGTCGCGACGTCGGAGGCCACCAACTTCAGTGCACGCCGAAGCACCGAGATCGCCTTCGCGCGAAACCCTTCTTTCAAGTGCGCCGAGCCAGCGCGGCGGAAACTCAGATTCGCAGCTTGCAGCTGACCCGTCTTTTCTTGCAGCTCACCCACCTTCAGCAACAGCCGTGACTCTTCCGGCGTCTGCTCGAGCAGCTCGAGGTACGCCTCAAGCGCCCCGTCAAGGTTCCCTTTCTTCTCGAGTTTTGAAGCGGACTCTGGGGTCGCACGACGAGTGGCCATGAAGTTGGAATCCGAGTGTATCGTATCGAGCACGATGAACCTCGAACAGCTGGTAGGGCTTTTGGGTGTTGGAATCAAAAAGGGCGCCAGCGACATTCATCTCGAGGCCGGCTACCCACCGACCTACCGGATTCGCGGAGACCTGTTCACCGCCAAGCTCGACAAGCTGACGTCGGCCGAAACGCACCTGCTCGCGGTGCAGATTCTCGGCAAGGAAGACCCTTTCATCTTAGGTCGCAAGCACGACGTCGATCGCGGTTTCGGCATCGCGGGAGTGTCACGCTTCCGGGCCAGCGTCTTTCGTCAGCGCGGCTCAATCGGCCTGGTGATGCGGGTGATTCCCTTCGACGTGCCGTCGATTCAGCAGCTCAACCTGCCAAAGGTGATTGAGGCCATCGCTGGCGCTCGAAACGGTCTGGTGCTGGTGACCGGCGCCACCGGCAACGGAAAGTCGACCACCATCGCCGCGCTGCTCGACCTGATGAACAAGTCTGATCGCCTGCACATCGTCACCATCGAAGATCCGGTCGAGTACGTGCTCGCGCCCGACAAGGCAGTCATCATTCAGCGCGAAGTCGGCACCGATACCGAGTCGTACACCACCGCCTTGAAGGCCGCGCTGCGGCAAGACCCCGACGTCTTGATGGTAGGAGAAATGCGCGACCATGAGACCGCCGACACCTGCCTCAAGGCGGCCGAGACAGGGCACTTGGTGCTCGCATCGCTGCACACTCCAGACGTGCAAAGGACGATCGGCCGCTTCGCGGGCCTCTTCGAATTCGCCGAGCAACAATCGGTGCGCGAAAGGTTGGCCGACAACCTGAAGGCGATCATCTCGATGCGCCTGGTTCCTCGGCAGGATGGCGCCGGGTTGATTCCCGCGGTCGAGGTGCTGCTGGCAACACGGTCAGCCCAGGACGCGATCCGAGATCCTTCGAAGATCGACCAGCTGTGGCAAGTGATGGAGAAGTCGCGGGTCGACATGGGAATGCAGACCTTTGATCAGCACCTGGTCGAGCTCTGTCGATCTGCGACCATCACTGCCGACGTCGCCAAGCGCCACTCGACCCGAAGATCAGAAGTCGAACGCGAGCTGATGCTCGGAGGCGGCTGAGGTGGCCTTTCTTCGGGCCCTGCTCGTCGATCGCGACTCGATGGTGCTCGCCCGGGTCTGTGCCGAGCTCGAGCAGCTTGGGTTTTCGGTAGAGACGCTGGGCTCGACCATCGGGCTGACCCCTGAGTTGATCGCGCTGTCCGTGCCTTCGCTGGTGCTCTTCGATGCCGAGCTTCCGGGGCTCGAGCCAGCGGCGCTGTTGGTGCTGGTGCGTTCGTTGCGCGCGCTGCGAATCGCCCGGGTGGTGGTCTCGACCTCGTCGGCGTTCGAAGCATTGAAGAAACAGTTGGGGGCCGAAATGGTGATCGCCCGTAGCGCCCTCACGTCAACCGGGGCTGCGGCGCTGGGCGTTGAGGTGAGGAAAGCGGCCCGACTCGACGTTCGCGCGCTGATCGACGAGGTCCTTGGAGCGCGACCCGTCGCGACGACGCAGCGAATCGACGTTCGGATCGACATGTTCAGCAAGAGCAACTTCTACGTCAGCGGTCAGGGCGAGCTGGCCGGAGTCTTTCTGGCGACCGCCGTGCTCCAGGCGGTGGGCCAAAAGGTCGAGCTCAACGTCGAGCTCAACGGGCGCATCACGTTGACGATGGCTGCACAGGTCGCCTGGCAGCGCTCGCACCTCTCATTTGGGGGCCGTGTCTCGACTGGGATGGGGATCAAATTCGCCAGCCCCTCGGACACCGAACGGCAGACCATCGCGCGCTTCATCGAAGCCCGCGAGCCCGTCACCTGGACGGGATAGTTGCCAACCATCAGAACCAGGCGAGGAAGGCGAGCTGGCCGGTAAACTGGGTGGACTGGGTGCCTGCGACGAACGGGGTGGCATTCAGGGCGGTGTCCACCCGGAACTCGGGTCGAACTTCGACGTTGGCCAGGCCCGAGAAGCCGATGCCCGCACCGAGCGTCGCCGACAGGAAGGAAGGCCCGCCGACGCCCGAAGTCTGGACCAACGCCGTGCGGACGCCGTCCGGGTCGGCGAAGTACTCGAGCCGAGCGGCGAAGCGCAGGTTGTCGCGCATCATCCATTTCGCCATCACCGCCGTGCCGAACCAGGACTTGCCCGATTCAGTGCCGAAATCGGCGTTGAGGTTGATCGCACCCTTGTCACCCAGGTTCTGAGTGATGACGACATCAAACAGCAGTCGAATGTCAGGCGTGCTGACGGGACCTGCGTAGAAATTGACAGCAATTGAACTTGACGACGGCAAGTTCAAAAGCGCGGTGGCGCCAAAGGTCTTGAAGCTCATCGAGGACAGCTGCGAATCCCAACCATTGGTGACCTGAAGCGTGACTGAGAACAAATCGTTGATTGGCACGCCAAGTCGCAGGCCGGTATGCGCGAACGGAATCGCCCAGGTGAAGAGCATCGAGCGCGAGTAGAGCCAATTGTCTTTGGCTTCGATGACTTCCGAGCCTGCGCTGGTGACGAACTTGCCCACGTCGAGGGTGAGCAGCTTGAACAGCTTCACCGTCGCATAGGCCTGTTGAATGTGTTTGAAGACTTCGAGCGCTGTCGACGGGGCCGCTGCAAGGTCTGTCGCTGTGGCGTCGGCCACGGTTCCAAAGCCGAGGTCGATGCGAAGGCCTGCGGGCTCGGCGGGAATTGACAGAGCCAACTCGGCATATGCAACCGTGAACGAATGGTTGCTTGCATCGAACGCCCTCAGTTCACTGGCGGCTCGAATCGCCGCGCTGTCTGCGTTCAAGCGGTAGCCGTAGTACGCGTCGACGAGGGCTTCGAGCTTCACCTTGTCGTACCACTTCGTTTCAACGACCGGCGTTTGTGCCACCGCGGGTTCCACCGCGACGGCGGTCGGTTCCACCGCCACCACCGCGGGAGCATCAGCTTCCGCGGGTTGCGCCTGGGAAGAACCAGCCCACAGAACAGCCATGCCAACGACAAAGAGTGAGGTGCGAATAGGGTGTTCCTCGAAGTGAAGCTGCCTTCAGCAGCGTGAGCGGTATCCTCGCCCGCCCGCCCATCGAGCGAGTGAAAGAGGACACGCGAAATAAGAGAACAGAAAGAGTCGACCGACGACTTTTAATTCACGCAGGCATCGGCATGCCCGAGCCCGATGACGGGTCTTCACGCGGACCCGCGGGCTCGACCGCTTCGCCGTGTTGAGACAGATCGAGCCCTTCAAGTTCGTGGCCATCCGAGACCCGCAGCGGCAGCACCAGATCCACCAACTTGTAGAGAACAAATGACCCGCCGAACGAGAAGGCAGCGACCACCAGCAGGGCAAGCAGGTGGTACAGCATGGTGTCTGTCTTGCCGTAGAAGAGGCCAACGTCTTTCGCGAACACGCTGGTCAGCAGCATGCCCGCCATCCCTCCAAGTCCGTGGCAGGCGAAGACGTCGAGTGTGTCGTCGACGGCGGTCTTCGCGCGAATCGCCACTGCTGCATTGCTGATCAAACTGGCCACGATGCCCACTGCGATGCTCTGGCCGACCGTGATGTACCCGGCTGCCGGGGTCACCGCGACCAGGCCGACCACTGCGCCAATGCACGCGCCCATCGCGTTCGGCTTGCGGCCGCGAATCCAGTCGAAGGCCACCCAGGCAATCATCGCCGCGGCTGCCGCGGTGTTGGTCGTCCCGAAGGCGAGCGTCGCCTGGGACGACGCCGAAAGCGCAGAGCCCGCGTTGAAGCCGAACCACCCGAACCACAGCAGGCCGGTGCCGAGCATGATGAACGGCAGATTGGCGGGGGGCGTGTGGGTCTTCGCGACGTGAACCTTGCGACGGCCCAACACGATGGCGCCAGCGAGCGCAGCAAACCCGGCCGACATGTGAACGACCGTGCCGCCAGCGAAGTCGAGCACGCCCCAGACGCGCAGAAAACCCTGGGGGTGCCACGTCCAGTGGGCCAGCGGCGCATAGATGACGAGGCTGAAGAGCACCATGAACAGAAGGAAAGCGCCAAAGCGCACCCGTTCGGCAAAGGCTCCCGTAATCAACGCGGGGGTGATGATCGCAAACTTCAGCTGAAAGAGCGCGAACAGCATCAGCGGAATGGTTGGCGCCAGGTCCGGGTGCGTCTGCGCGCCGACTCCCGAGAACATGAAGAACGTGCGCGGGTCACCAATCAACCCGTGGAAGCTGTCGCCGAACGAGAGGCTGAAACCAATCACGACCCACAGCACGCTGATGACCGCCATCGCTGCGAAGCTCTGCAACAGCGTCGAAACGATGTTCTTCATCTGGACCATACCGCCGTAGAAAAATGCCAGCCCCGGCGTCATCAACAACACCATCGCGCTGGCAGTCAGCATCCATGCCGCATCGCCAGCATTCACAGGTCCTCCCTGTTTGAGCTGCTCAGCAGGCGGCCAGAACACCCCCAACGCCCCCACCGCACCAAGAACCGCCAACGCCAGGACGACCTTCATTTGGTACTCCCGTGAACGGATTAAATATTAATAACGCACAAATAATGTCTAAGTCGCCAACAACAAGCACATAGGCTCATTTATGGCGCGGCGTGTCAAGGGCCTGACGCGCCGAGTCATCGGGCGCGGAGTAGGGCACGCCGATTCATCCTTCGCACGGCGTGACTCGTGCCCGGCTGCCGGCGCGCGTACATGGGCACCGGAATATGGCAGTGTAAGTGGGGGGTGAGCCTACCCAAGCGATTGGAAAAACTCGGCTATGCTTCGGGCCCGCTTCGAATCACCGAACCGACTCTTGAGTTCAACCCAACCATTGATGTCGTCGAGTCCCAGTGAGCCCGGCGTTGACGCTGTGGTGGGGCTTGAGCTTGCGGGGTACCTCATCATGAGGGCGCTTGCTTCTGGGGGAATGGGGGTCGTCTACGAAGGGCTTCACCCGTTGATCGATCGCCGGGTCGCGGTGAAGGTGCTCAGGCCCGAGGTGGCGACCGTCGACGATTGGGCCAGTCGCTTCATCACAGAGGCCAAGGCGATCAGCGCGATCAAGCACCGCAACATCGTGGAGATCGTGAACTTCGGCGTCATCCCCGATGGGCGCCAATACATGATGATGGAGTTTCTCGACGGCGAGTCGCTGGAAAGCCTGATCCAGCGTGAGTCACCGACGATGGTTCGGGACGTGCTGCGCATCGCCGACGAAGTGCTCAATGGGTTGGAAGCGGCCCACAGCGTCGGAGTGGTTCATCGCGATCTCAAGCCCGCGAACGTGTTTCTGCTCGCCGAATCCACCGGCGAGCGGATTGTGAAGCTGGTGGACTTTGGGCTCGCCCGGCAGTGTGGCGAACTCTCAGCCGACTTCGCTTCGATCAGCGGCACGCGCAAAGCAGCGACGAGCCTGCTTGCAGGGACTCCTGAGTACATCAATCCTGAGCAAGCTTCGGGCAAGCCAGTCGGAGCTCAAGGGGACCTCTACAGTCTGGGCGTGATCATGTTCGAGATGCTCGTGGGCCATCGGCCGTTCGAGGCGAACTCGACAACGGAGCTGCTGAGAATGCACCGCGAAGACACAGCGCCCCGGGTCTCGAGCTACCGAACGGATTTACCGGACGAGCTCGACGACTTCATTGCGCGCCTGCTTGCGAAGTCTCCCTCGAGCCGCCCCCAGTCGGCACTGGCCGCCCGAACTCAGGTCCAACGCCTGCTACGGGTCGTCCACGATCAGCCGACTGCGTTTGGGGCAAAAAGTCGGCACACCGAAAAATTCCCGACGCTGGATTCAGCCGTTTCGTCCGTTTCGGTGTTTTCCAAACGCATCCCAATCGCCATCGCGCTTGGGGTCGCGATCGCGATCGGTGGGCTGTTCGCAGCCTTCCGTTCTGCCCCGGCTGTGCCTCCGGCCCGCGCCCAGCTGCTGGCAGTACCGCAGCCCAGCGAGCAACCGGTGATCGTCACCGCGGTGCCGCGTGCCGTCGACTCAGCCGAGAACTCAGATGAGCTGGCCGTTCTAGAACCGGTAAAGCGTTTGGCTCCGATCAGGAACCCGTTGGCACGCGTGCCAAGCCGAAGTTGTGTCCCTGACGAGGTCTGGAAGAAGGCGGGGTACCAGCGAATCGATGAGCTGCAGTCTTTGGCGATGGCCCGCCTGCCTCTTGACGCCACGCTCAGGCAGGTCGATGCGGTGAAGAACAAAGCACGCGGCCTTGTAGTGCGGATGAAGAGCGCACAGGCTGCCGACTGCGCGGTAGTCGACCGTGATGTTGACCAGTGGCGTTCGCAGCTAAAACGGTGATCGGGGACAGTTCATGAAGTGGACGAAGTACCTGCTGGTGGGCGTGCTGTTAATGGGATCTGCAATCGCTGCCCCACGAATCGCAGTTCACCCTTTGGACGTTGGCCCAATGTCCCCGGACCAACGCGCGAAACTGCAGGCGTGGTTCGAAGTGATGCTCGCCCGGCTTGCAGGGGTCCGTCTGGCGGTCTCGAGGCTCGAGGACGCCCTCGACAAGGACGCCGGAAAGAGTTGCGCAGAACGAGACAGCTGCCTTCGCTTCATCGCTGAGGCTACCAACTCACTCTACGGTTGTTATGTCAGTGTCGGCGTCGACACGTTAGGAAACGAAGTGACCGCTGCGGGGCGCGTCGTTCGCTCGGATGGTGAAGTCGCAAGAAAGGCGACGACAGTGACAGCCAGCCTCAAAGGTCGATCTGTTGCGGAAGCAGGACGCGAGGCGCTCACTCGGTTGCTCAATGAGCTCGCGCTTGCACAGCTTCCGGACTCGATTCCGGTTGCGACTGCGCCCGTTCCGTCATCGCCGACACCAGCGGTGATGGCGCAATCTCCCGTCGTCGCGACAGCACCGGTGACGCGAGCCTCGGTCTCTGCCCAACTGAGCGCGCTAAGGCCCGTGATCGGGTGGTCGTTGGTCGGAATGGGCGGAGTCGGCCTCGTCGGCGGCGGAGTGCTCGCGGGGATAGCCGCCGCTGGAAAGGCAGGCCTGGGCGCTGACGCGGCTGGGGTGGTGCCGGTGGGGAAAGCTGAGGTCGCCGCCAGCGTCGTCCAACAGTCACGGCTCGCTTCGGTTCTGCTGGCTGCCGGTGGCACTGCGGCTGCTGCTGGGCTGTTGGTTGCGCTTTGGCCGGCGAGCTCGGATTCTCAGTTGCAGCTCGCGCCGTCGGTTACCAGCAGCGGTGCCTCGCTGGTCTTGATTGGGAGGATGCCTTGATCCGATGGGCCAAGTTTGCGTGTTGCGTAGCAGTGGCAGCTCTGGCCGGGTGCGACTGCGGTCTCGCGGTATGCCGCGTTGATTCCGATTGCCCGAAGAACTCACGGTGTGAGGTTCAGCACGGCGTCTGCGTTGCGGTGCTCGATGGCGGTGGAATCGGCGGTGGAATCGGCGGTGGAGTCGGCGGTGGAGTCGGCGGTGGAGTCGGCGGTGGAGCCGGCGGTGGAGTCGGCGGTGGAGCCGGCGGTGGAGGCGGCGGCGGAGTCGGCGGTGGAGCCGGCGGTGGCGGTGGAGCCGGCGGTGGAGTCGACGGTGGAATCGACAGCGGGT
>JANOHG010000433.1:0-3044 GCA_031406375.1 Archangiaceae bacterium
GATGCGACGATTCACGCTGACCCTTCGCGGGGCGCGACCTTGCTGCCCAGCTCTGTCGCCTGGGCGGACCAAGCGACTGCCACCAGCTACAACGCGGCTGGACTCACCAAGGCCGGCAACTTCGAGCTCATCTGGGCGCACGAACGCAGCATCCCGCGCGATGCGGTAATCGACGGGCTCTACTTCGCGTCGTCGCCCATCGCGTCGGTTGGCTTCGGGCTGTCGATTGAATGGCTGCGCAACGCTTCGGGTAACAGTGCCTCGCGAAAAACTTCAACCGCGATTGCCTTCGGCGGCGAGAGTTTAAGCGTCGGCTTGGCCGCCAACTTTTTTGCCGGCCGGGGAATCGACGGCCTCACGTCGGTGGACCTTGGGCTGCAGAGTCGACCTGGTCGCAATTTCTCAGTGGGACTCACAGTGAAGAATGTCGACGCGCCTTCGCGCGGCGCGATCACCCTGCCGCGCACCTGGGATCTCGGCGTCGGCGTACGTCCTTTGCGCGAGCGGCTGACCGTCGGCGTCGATTGGATTTTTTCAGACATGGCCTTTCTTGATGCGTCGCGGCTGTCGTATTCGGTGAAGGTCGACCTGTGGAAAGGATTGTTCGCACACGGGGGATTCAGTCACGGCTTTCGTTCCACCGACGCGCTGCTCTTCCAATTCGGTCTCACCGTCGACGCCCAGCACTTCGGTGCCAGCTATGCGCTCAGCGCAGCAGCTTTAGGGGTGGGGCATCTGGCGACGACCCGACTCTCGTTCGACAAGTACCAGCGACTGCCGATCGGTGGCGGAAAGATCGCAGTCATTGGCCTCAACAACATCGGAGAAGCCGAATCGGGTGGCACCGTCGGCACGCTGCTGAAGCTCAGCGCGCCCGATCGGTACCTGCGGGTGCTGCGAACCCTCGAGAACGGCGCGAACGACCCACGGCTGCGTGGAGTGGTTCTCAAAATCGAAAGCAGCGCGCTTCGGCTCGCCCGCGCGCAGGAATTGCGCGACGCGGTGCACAGGCTTCGCAAGGCAGGCAAGGTCGTCATCGCGCTGATCCTCTCGGCCGAAGACCCCGAGTACCTCATCGCATCCGCGGCGGATCACGTGTTCGCAGTGCCCGAAGCAATGGTGATGGTCGATGGGTTGCGCTCGAGCGTCGTCTTCCTCGGAGGAACCGCGCAGAAGCTCGGGGTCACCGTCGACGTTGCGAAGATCGGCGCCTACAAGAACGCGCCCGACCAGTTCACCCGCACGTCAATGAGCGCCGAGCAAAAGGAAGCATTGAACGTGCTGTTGGACGCACAGGTGAAGAGCATCGATTCGCAGGTTCCCGCCGCCCGCGGTCTCACCGTCGAGCAATGGCACGCGTCGATTGACGAAGGACTCAAATCGGTCAAGCGCGCCAAGGAGCTCAAGCTCATCGACGACATCGTCAGCGCCAACCAACTCGAAGAACGGCTCGTCGAATTGATTCCTGGGGCCCGCCTCGTCGCCGACTACGACCCGCTTGAAGAGCGCGATGACCGCTGGGGAAACCCGTCGCACATCGCCGTCATCCCCGTCTTGGGCAACATCAGCGGAGGCAGCAACGGGTCCGACCCGCTTGGGGTTGCGCTCACTGCCGGCGCCGACACCTTCATTCGCACGCTCGATGCCGTCGCGCGCGATTCGGACGTCGCGGCAATCGTCCTCCGCGTCGATTCTGCCGGTGGCGACGGGCTGGCCAGCGACATGATGTACCGCGCCGTGCTTGCAGCCAAACGCCATAAGCCGGTGGTCGCGTCGATGGGAGATGTCGCGGCGTCGGGCGGCTACTACGTCGCGATGGGTGCCAGCGAGATCTTCGCGTCCGCCAGCACTGTCACCGGGAGCATCGGCGTGTTCATCATCAAGCCCGCAGTCAAAGAGTTGGGCGAGAAGCTCGGGGCACACCAGGAAGAGGTCTCGCGTGGGAAGTTGGCCGGCGCGCTCGACTATTGGGCCCCGTGGGACGACGCCCACCGCAACTCGGTGCAGAAGTGGGTCGACGACTTCTACGACACGTTCATCACCCAGGTTGCCCTCAGCCGGCAAACCACCAAGGAAACCATCGACCGCGTCGCCCGCGGGCGCGTCTGGTCGGGTGAAGACGCAAAGGCGCGCGGACTCGTCGACACCCTCGGAGGCTTGACCGACGCGATTGCCGCGGCGCGCACACACGCAGGCTACGCCCACGACCTACCCGTGAAGATCTACGGCCAGAGCAGCGGGCTTCTTTCTTCGGTGCTCGGCGACGGCGCAATCGCCACCCAATTGCTCGCGACCAAGCTCCAGAGCACGGAAGCCCTTTCGCCTGCGATGCGGCGGCTTGCAAGTCAGCTCGGCGCAGGAGTGCTGCTCGAGACACCTGGAATTCAGGCGCGGCTTGAGTATCAGCTCGACGTTCGGTAGCCGCCCGGTTCAGGCGCCATGTATGGAAAGAACGGCCGTTGAGCAGCCGGTGACGGTCCTGAAGTACGGCTCCTACTTTCAAGAAGCTACTTTCAAGAAGCTCTCGACAAACAGTCCGAACCGCCGTTACGGTGGCTTTGTTCACCGGCTTGGCTGCAAGGCCCCGGTGAATACAGGAATTTTTTCTTCCTGCTCCCCACCACTGCGCAGTTCAAAGCGCTGAGCAGTCAGCGCTGGCCCCCCAATGACCGAGCACGACGAGCAGCCCGATCCGAAAGAACCCCACAATCCTGCCTCTGGCGGTGATGAGCCACGCGGTGGTGCTGACGAAGGCGGCGATGAAGGCCCCGACGACGGCCCGGAGCCTTCCGTGGATGCGGGGGGAACCCCTTCCGCGAGCGCGCCTGGAGGTCAACCCAACCAGTTCGGGCAGCAGCCAGGTGCGGGCGGTCGCAAGCGACGACGTCGCCGTCGTCGCAAAGGCAACCCGATTCTATTCACGCCTGAGGGCCAGGCGTACCGAACGGTCACCCAGCCCGACGGCGCACAGTCTCAGGTCTTTCTTACGCCGCAGGAAGTCGAGCAATACAAACAGCGCATCGCGCAGCAACAGCTTCAGCAAC
>JANOHG010000441.1:0-2329 GCA_031406375.1 Archangiaceae bacterium
CGGGCTTCAAGTACAACCTCACCGACATCGCGTCGTCGGTCGGCCTGCAGCAGCTCAAGCGCTCGGATGAGCTGTGGGCAGATCGCCAACGGGTCGCGCGCCGGTACCTCGCGCTGCTGTCGAAGATTCCCGGCCTCGAGCTTCCCGAAGAGCTTCCCGATCGCCAGCACTCGTGGCATCTGTTTTCGGTTCGGCTGAAGAAGGCGGCGTGGGCCATCGATCGCAACGGGTTCATCGACGCGTTGAAGGCAAGCGGAATCACCACGTCGGTGCACTGGATGCCGCTTCACCTGCACCCGTATTACCGGCGCACCTACGGATTTGGCGAAGGATTGCACCCGGTGGCGGAAGACGTCTGGCCGCGGTTGGTGTCGCTGCCGATTTTTCCAGGGCTTACTGAAGCCGAGCAGGATGAGGTGGTCAGCGCGATCGCACAAATCGCTCGCCAGCACGGTCGCTGAAGCGGAAACTGTGAATCCAAAGGCGACTGTTGGGAACAGAGACTCGAGGTCTTTTTGACCCCGCCTCCCACCCGGGTATACAGGCGCCTTCGCACGGGGGGAAACGCGATTGAATTCGGCCGTGAAACAGACGCTGAGCGAACGATTGATGCTGCATTACCGGCGCTTGCTGGTGGTCGGGGTGCATGTCGCCCTTTGGACCCTGTCGTTGCTGGGCGCCTTTCTGCTTCGGTTCGATTTCAATATTCCCGCCGAGTACTTCCCGATTGGGTACGTGTGGTGGGGTGTGATGCTCGCGGTTCGAGGGTGCGCCTTCGCCGGCTTCGGACTCTTCTCGGGGATGTGGCGGTACACCGGTGCGCGCGACCTGGTGGCGCTGATGAAAGCCACCTCGTTGTCCACGGTGGTGTTCGCGATCTACCTCTGGCTTGGCGGCGAACGCGTCTTCCCTCGGTCAATCGTGATCATCGACTGGCTGGTGACGATGATTCTCGTCGGAGGTCTGCGGTTCGGGATCCGCACTCTGTGGCAGCTGGCGCGCAGCGTGGCGCGCCAGGAAGTCGTTGATCGCAAGCGCTTGCTGATTGTCGGCGCCGGAAATGCGGGCGAGATGCTGCTGCGCGAAATGCAGAAGATTTACAGCCACCGCTACGCGCCGGTCGCGATCGCCGACGACGACATTCGCAAAATCGGCCAGACCATTCACGGTATTCCCGTTTTGGGCCCGCTGCTCGCGGTTCCCGCGATTGTTAAGGCCAAACAGATAGAAGAGATCCTGCTCGCGATCCCGACGGCCACTGGCAAGGACATGCGGAGGATCATCGAGCTGTGCAAGCCGGCGGGTGTGCCGATTCGCACCATTCCCGGCATCGATCAGGTCGTCGATGGAAACGTGACCGTGAATCAGATTCGCCAAGTCGACATTGAAGACCTTCTCGGACGCGAGGCGGTGACGTTGGATCAGCGCTCATTGCAAGAGCTGCTGACGGGGCGGGTGGTGATGGTCACCGGTTCGGGTGGCAGCATCGGCTCTGAGCTCTGTCGGCAGATCGCGAAGTTCAAGCCTTCGCAGCTGCTGCTGGTCGAGCAGGCTGAGAACGCCCTTTTCGAGATTCACCGAGAGCTGCTCGCCAAGTTCCCCGCGGTCAACCTCGTTCCCTGCATCGCCGACATCTGCGACATCAAGCGAATGGAAGCGGTCTTCGAGCGCTTCAAGCCTTCGGTCGTGCTTCACGCCGCCGCGCACAAGCATGTGCCAATGATGGAAGCAAACCCTGGCGAAGCGATCAAAAACAATGTCGGTGGCACGCGGAAGCTGGCCGACTTGAGCCACGCGCATGACGTCGATTGCTTCGTGATGATCTCCACCGACAAGGCGGTCAACCCGACCTCGGTGATGGGCGCGAGCAAGCGCATCGCAGAGATTTACGTGCAAGCGATGTCGCAGCGCAGCAAGACGCGCTTCGTCGCGGTGCGGTTTGGCAATGTCCTTGGCTCAGCGGGCAGTGTGCTGCCAATCTTCCGAGAGCAGATTGCGAAGGGCGGGCCTGTCACCGTCACCCATCCTGAGATGCGCCGCTACTTCATGACCATCCCCGAAGCCGTCCAGCTCGTCCTTCAGGCGGCGGTCCTGGGGCGGGGCGGGGAAGTCTTCGTCCTCGACATGGGCGAGCCGGTTTGCATCGCCGACATGGCGACCGACATGATCCGCCTGTCGGGGTTAGTGCCTGGAGTGGACGTGAAGATCGAGTTCACCGGCATCCGCCCCGGCGAGAAACTCTTCGAGGAGCTGAAGCTGGATTCCGAGACGGTGGACCGCACGCCGCACCAGAAGGTCTTTTGCCTCAAAGACAAGAGTGTCGCGCCCG
>JANOHG010000484.1:0-1594 GCA_031406375.1 Archangiaceae bacterium
TGCGTGAAGCAAGGGTTGGCGAGCCCCGCGCCCATCTTGTGGGCGCGGTATATCGCAGTGAAGTTGCAGCTCTTCGCGTAGGTCGAAA
Source organism: Archangiaceae bacterium (assembly GCA_031406375.1). Classification (GTDB taxonomy): domain Bacteria; phylum Myxococcota; class Myxococcia; order Myxococcales; family Myxococcaceae; genus JAGSPQ01. The sequence goes on from JANOHG010000484.1 coordinate 89, forward strand.
GGAAGAAGACGTTGGCATACCCGCCGGTCGCGAGCACCACTGCGTCCGCCGCCCATGACTCGAGCTTTCCGCTCACCAGATCGCGGGTGATGATTCCGCGGGCGTGACCGTCGATCACCACCAGGTCCAGCATCTCGTGGCGCGTGTACATCTTGACGCCACCTGCGTGAATCGCCCGCTCGAGCGCCTGGTAGGCACCCAGCAACAGCTGCTGTCCGGTCTGGCCGCGCGCGTAGAAGGTGCGTGAAACCTGGGCGCCTCCGAATGATCGATTGGCCAACAGCCCGCCATACTCGCGCGCGAACGGCACGCCCTGAGCCACGCACTGGTCGATGATCTGCGCGCTCACCTCTGCCAGCCGGTAGACGTTGCTCTCGCGGGCGCGAAAGTCGCCTCCTTTCACCGTGTCGTAAAAGAGGCGAAAAACCGAGTCGCCGTCGTTCTGGTAATTCTTCGCCGCGTTGATGCCTCCTTGCGCTGCGATCGAGTGTGCCCGCCGCGGCGAATCCTGAAAGCAGAACGCGTCGACCTGGTATCCAAGCTCTGACAGCGTGGCCGCCGCCGAGGCACCCGCCAGGCCGGTGCCGACCACGATCACCTTGTACTTTCGCTTGTTGGCCGGGTTCACCAGCTTCAAGTCCATCTTGTGCTTCGACCACTTCTCCGCGATCGGCCCCGACGGAATGCGCGCATCGAGCTTCATGGCGCCCTCATCAAGCCAAACATCACTCCAAACGGGATGCTCACGAACGCGAGGCACACGCCGTAGGCGACGATTCGACCCGTGCTTCGGATGAAGGGCGTCCAAGATGTGCCCCACAGACCCAGATGCTGGAACAGGCTCGAGATGCCATGCGAGAGGTGCTCGGCCAGCAGCAGCTGCGCGAGGACATAGATGCCCGAAATCCACGGAACCGAGAACGAACGGTACACCATCGCGTAGACGTCGAACGATCCATTCGCCAAGCGGGTGACGTGCTCAGGATTCGTCAGGTGCAAGGTGAAGTGGGCCAGGTGGTAAATCAAGAACGCCGCCACCATCAGCCCCGAGATCATCATCGTGCGGCCTGCCAACGAGGCGGGCGTTCTGATTCGGTGGACGTAGGCGACCGGGCGGGCCTTCTGGTTCAGGCGCGTGGTGCGAATCGCCGCCCAGATGTGAATCGGAAACCCGAGCAGCACCGCGGCTCGCACCGCCCACACCAACGGCGGGTTGGCCACCAGCGACGCTGCGTAGTTGTTCGTCGCCTCTGGCCCAACCCACATCAGCAGGTTGCCCATCAGGTGCCCAACGATGAAGCCCCAAAGCCCGAGCCCAGTGAGCGCCATCACGACCTTCGAACCAACCGAGCTCATCGCAAAACGAACGACCCCGCCCCAAAGGGGCTCCGGGTGCGACGTCGGGCGTGTATCCAACGCGTCAGCCATGAAGTCTCCGTAACTCACTGCGTATCGCGACCCTAAAGGCGCGACCACGACTTGTTGGGCGTAGGCCCTCGCGCGACG
>JANOHG010000486.1:0-4370 GCA_031406375.1 Archangiaceae bacterium
GTTGCGTCGTCCACTCCGAACAAGCCGTGGCCGATGCGCAAACACACCTCGCGGGAACCGACGTGCTCGAGGACAGCACGCACGTTCTCGGGATGCGCGGGGTTCTCACCGGCGTGAACGCGAATCACGAAGCCGTGCCGCGAACGGTGCGACAGTTGCTCGAGCTGACGGCCGAAGGCGTGGGTCGAGTTGGTCTCGTGTCCCATGAAGTCGACCCCTACCAGCGCGCGACTTCCGGCGAGTGTCTCGACGCGCTCAAGCAGGTCTTGATCCCATTCCCAATCGTTGTGTCGCGAGAGCGCGAGCAGAAATCGCAGCTGCACGCCGGTGGCCGCTTCGACCTTTGGCAGCTCTTCCTCGGCGACGCGCAGCCTTTCGGCGAGGTGAATGTCGCCCAGTGAAAGCTCGGCATAGCGGACCCCCATCGCGGCGAAGTCGATGCCCAACTGATTGAGCAGCGCAGCGAACATCGACATCGGCTTGGTCAGCGGCGCGCGCAGTCGGTAGACCCTTTCCATCTCGACGAAGGTGGCTTGCCGATCGAGAGGCAGCTGCAGCTGGCTCTCGAGACGCCGCAGAAGCAGCGGGGTCAGCTGCGCAAGCTTCAGCTCACCAGCGACCTGAATTCCCGCTTCGTTCAGCAGCGCCTGGGGGTAACCAAGGTCCTGCGCCACTGCGAGGCGCAGCAGGTCAGCCGCGCGCGGCGCTGCGGCGAAGTGGCAGTGCAAATCGGTCACAGGCGACGTCTCGAGCAGCGCCACGTGACGGGCCGTCGGGTGCAAGTGCCCGTTGTCTGCAAGGTAGCGGGTCTCGAATGGAGACAGGGTGTAAATCGGCCCCATCGGCATCGGGCCTGGGGCGAAGACCACCGTCGCGATCGGCGTGTTCTGCCCGAGAAACACCCGAAGGCAGCGCGTCCCGGGTGGGATCACGCCTTGATCATCCGCGTCGAGCGTCAGCCGGTGCAGGTCGGCTTCAAAGTACAGCTGCTGCTTTAAGCCGTCGTGAAGACGTGATCTCCGGTCGCCCGCTCGATGCGCAAGGCGCACCCTATGCGCGTCGATTTCGAGAAAGTGCAGGCCGCCACTGTCGAGCACGACCCGCATCGTCGCCTGAGCTACCTCTTATCGCGGCGCAGCTGGCGAATCGCTTCCGCCGCTTCATCCTGGCCGCAGTTATATTGGCCGCTGGTCTGTTCTTCCTTGGGCAGCTCAGACAGCTCGCGAAGCGCTGCGACTGCGTCGCGATCTCCGAGCTCTGACAGACGCGCCGCAGCCTTCGCCCGCACCTCGCAATCCTTTTCGCCAAGCGCCCGCGCATAGAGCTCAACGCGATCCAGCTTCTGGTGAATGCCCGCGAAGTCGAGGTATCGCAGCGCACCCCACTGCTTGCGTGAGCGTTTCCCGTTGGCGAACCCCTCGAGCTGCGGAGTCATGGTGTCGGCCGGAACCAGCTCCATCATCGCGCGCAGCTCAGCGTCGGATTCATGGCTGGCGAAGTCTTCTGCGAGCGCTTCGAGCAACAGCGGATGCGCCGCGTGCAGCGCCTGGAAGGTGCGCTCGCGCAACAGCGCGCGTTCTTCCGAATGGCGATCCAGTCGGTGCAGGGCAGCAACCTTCAACGCCGTCAGCTCGGGCACTTCGGCTGGCGCCTCGAGTTCGCGCTCTTCGAGCAACGCGATGGCGTGTTCTGCACCACCCGTCTCAATCATCTTCGCCGCGCGTTGGGCATGGGTCGCCGGCAACATCGCGAACGCGGCAGAAGCGGTGGCGACGACGACGCCCGTCCAGGCGAGACTTCGCCACCACTCGCGATCCACGCGTCGCGCGATGACGATTGCCCGCCGTGCTTGGCTGAGCCCCACTTCGCCCAACAGCGAGGTGCGCTGCTGAACCCCGGCCCATTTCGACGGTCGTTCGGCTTCAACGGCCGCAGTGGTGGGCACGGCAGCCGGCGAACGCGCCGACGTCGGGTTGAGCGTTCGCCGGCTGGGAGTCGTCACCGACGACTCGTACGGAACGGTAGGCATCAATGGAATCAACCGCTCGAGCAGCGAACGACCATTCTTGGGTCGCGCGTCGGGGTTCTTCTCCAAACAATCCATCACCAACGCCACCAGCTCGGGCCGTTCTTTGAGGCTCGGCATCAGTTCATTCAGCAGCCTCGGCGGCGACACCAGGTGCTGCTTCAAGAAATCCTGAGAGCCGGGCCCAGGAAAAGGAAACTGGCCTGACAGCATTCGGTAGGCGAGCACTCCGAACGAGTAGACGTCGGTGCGGGTGTCGAGCGCGCCCGCGGCTGCCTGCTCGGGAGCAACGTAAGCGGGCGTGCCGACCACCTGCCCTGGTTGACTGATGAATGGATTGTCGGGCCCCGGTAGAAGCGGCGCTGAGTCGAGTGCATCAGGAATTTCCATCAACCGCGCGATGCCGAAGTCGAGCAGGCGCGCCTGTTCTCCGCGAGGAGTCGGGGTGACCACCACGTTCTGCGGCTTGATGTCGCGGTGGACGATGCCCTTCTCGTGAATCGCCCCGAGCCCGTCGGCAATCTGAGCGAGAATCAGAATCGCCCGCTCAGGAGACATCGCGCCGGGCTTCATCACCTTCTCGAGCGTGTCGCCCTCGGCGAGCTCCAGCACCAGAATCGTCGCTTCTGGCGCCGACTCGAAGTCGATCACCCGCACCACCGACGGGTGGTCCACGGTGCAAAGAATTCGCGCTTCCCGCCGGAAACGCTCGGCCATGTCGGGGCGTTTACCCAGGTCTCGCTTCAAGACCTTGAGCGCGACTCTGCGGCCCAACGACACCTGCTCGGCCAGGTACACTTCGGCCATGCCGCCGCTGCCCAGGTGACTCAGCACCCGAAACCGCCCACCCAGAACATGCAGATCCGGCTTCAACACAACGCATCTTGCTCTTGCTGGCGCGACGTGTCGAAGAGCCGGCGTTACTTCAGCGAAGACGCGAGGTCCGCCGCCCGCTGAAGCTCGAGCGGGACGACGCGCAGAATTCTCTGCTTGCGTGCCGCACCCTCTGCGAGTCGTCGCAACAGCTGCTTGCACTCGCTGACGCTCACGCGATCCGTTCGGGTTTCGATTGTCCGCAGCCGCTCGCGCATCGCCGCCATCTCGTCATCAATCACCGTGGGTTGCACGTTGCGGCGCGCGCCCCGCTCGAGCACGTTCTCGGTCCACACCGGCAGCGCATCCATTTGAACCACCCTCACCAGCGCAGTCGGGGCTGACCGTTCGAGCACGAGCTTGACCAGCATCCCTTCACGCTTGGGGCTCTGCGCATCGCTCATGTCCTGGTTGCTGACGAGGTTCCCGAGCGAGAACGCAACCAACGCTTCGCTGCCGTCAGGTCGGACGACGGTCTGAATGGGCTGTAGAACGTGGGGGTGGTGGCCAATGATGGCGATCGCTCCGGCGGCGACGAGCTTCCACGCGAGCCGGCGATCATCGGGCCGCGGTTCGGGTTTGTATTCTTCACCCCAATGCGGAAGCACGATCAGCGCGTCACATTGTGCGGCGGCCGCGCGCACCCGCACCAACAACTGGGCTTCGTCGTAGCCTCCGCTGCCCGGGTCGTCGTCGTAGTGCACCAGCGGTACATGCGGCGCCGACGACTCCTTAGCGTTGTGAAAGCCATTGAGGAACCGAGTGAAGGCGAAGAAGCCGATTCTGATTCCATTTCGCTCGACTACCAGCGGCGACCACGCGCGCTCTTCGTTTGCGTCGGCGCCCGTGGACAACAGGCCGGCCTTCGCGAGCGCAGCTCGAGTAGCGAGAATTCCTTCGCGGTGTTGATCCAACCCGTGGTTATTCGCGAACGTCGCGATGTCGACCCCTGAAGCGACGAGCCCATCAAGCAACGCCGCTGGCGCATCGAAGAGCATGTTGCCGGTGACCGCCTTCGGGTTGCCGCTGATGGGTGTCTCGAGGTTGACGATTGCCAGGTCGGCGCGGCCGAACGTTTCGGCCAATGGGCCGAAGACATGATCCCACCCGTGGTGATTCACGCTCTGGGTGGGAACCGCTTTGTCCCACTTCGCATGGCTCTGCGCGGTGTGCTTCACCGGCGAATGGGGAATGACGTCTCCCCCAAACACCAACTCGACACGTTGCGGAGCAGCAAGCACGAGCAGCAACGAGAGTTGAAGACTGACCACAGGGTGAGCATCGCGTTGATCCGCACCGAACGCGACCCCCTGTGTGCGGGGCGTCTTCAGCGACTGGGTGTGCCCAACACTCCGCGCACATCCTCCAGCCCGAGCCCCAACGGCCGCAGAGCAACCCGCAGGTGGTACACGACCGGGGCAAGCTCACCTGGCGACACTATTGGATCGAGGATCGCAGCTCTGACGATGCC
>JANOHG010000706.1:0-4343 GCA_031406375.1 Archangiaceae bacterium
GTGACACAAGGCTTGGGAACAGCCGGCGCATCTACTTTGGCTTCGACTAACGTCAAGTTGTCGGGATCCAGCGCCAATTTGCAATCGGTGCGTTCTTCGGAGACCCGGCACAGGTACGCTTTCTCACACCCAACGAGCCGAAATACGGAATTAAATCCGTCGACCAGTGGCTCTCCGATGCGGATCTGTTCGGCCGAGCAACCCGTGGCTTGGACAAGCGCCTCGCGGGCCCGGTTGGGAAATGGCGTGTGGGGGATGCATTCCCAAATGCCCCTACGAGTGTCGCAAAGAGTCTCGCTGCCGCAACCGACTCCCAGCCAGCTACGGCTGAGTTCGCGGAGCTTGATGTCTTCTGCCGGGCACTGAAGCTGGTTTACGGCTGCGTCGCGAAGCATTGATTGGTGCGCGCAGGCAAGACTGACTGACATCAACATCCAAGGAAAAACCCATCTCATGAACCGACCTCGAGTTCTCACCAGAACGCCGAGCCCCAACAGAAACGACTGTGCGGACTTCCCGCACCCGCCTCTTCGGTTGGTGGTTTTTCGTCGTTCGGTACGATGTTTAGAGCGACAACCGGTGTCTTCTACTCCACTTCAAAGAGAGATGAACGGGATTTTCGTGCCGGCGCTGAGCTCCACGACGGTTGGCTGGCGCCGGTGCCGAACACCGTCGTCAGGCCGGCACTTCCACCTTCAAGGCAAACAGTGAATGCGCGTTCTTCGCGCAAATCAGCGCAAATCAGCGCAACCTCTTCAGGGTCGCGGTGGTGAAGCTCGGCGACACGCTTGGCAGTCACAGCGACGAAGCTGGGCTCGTTCTTCTTTCCGCGGTGAGGAATCGGAGCGAGGAACGGACTGTCGGTTTCCACCAGCAGCCGTTCGAGCGGGGTGAACGCCACCGCCGCCTGCAACGCCTCGGTCTTCTTGTAGGTGACGACGCCCGAAACCGAGATGTGGAACCCAAGCTCGAGGTACCGACGTGCGTCGTCGGTATTTCCGGTGAAGCAGTGAATCTGCCCGCTCGTCATCCCCTCGCTCTTCAGAATCTCGGCGCATTGGGTATGCGCGTCGCGAACATGGATTACCACCGGCTTGCCGAGGCTCTTCGCCAGCTGGCACTGGCGACGAAAGCAGTCGGCCTGAACGTCAGGAGGCGAGTGGTTGTAGAAAAAGTCGAGGCCCGTCTCACCCACCGCACACACCTGCGGCAGCGCACACAGCCGCTCGAGCGTCACCCAATCATCGGCGGTTGCCTTGGCCGCATCGTGCGGGTGAATGCCCATTGTCGGCGTCAGAAAGTCCGGATGCGCAGCCGCAACCTCGATCGCGTTTCCGAAGTCTCCCGACTTCTGCATCAGCCCCACGACAATCGCGTGGGCCAAACCGACGTCCTTCGCGCGCTGAATCACGTCGATGAGAGTCGGGAAGTCTTTCGTCTCGAGATGGCAGTGGGCGTCGATCAAAATCATGGGTGTGACGATTCGGATAAGAGCGCAGCCAGCTCGGCTCGCGCTTCTGGGGTGGATAGGGCGACATTCTCAAGCAGCGCCCGCCCTCGCGCGTCGGGGAGCAACCAGAGCCCTTCGGCGACGTCGAGCTTCAAGTCATCTGGCGCGTTCTTCTGATGCAGCACTTCCTCGAGGGCGGCGAGCGCACTTGGGTCGCCAAGGCGTCCCAGCCCTCGCGCGGCAGCTCCGCGGGCGCTGTCGGAAGCATCTTTAAGAATTTGTTCGAGACGTTCCCTCGCACCCACCGCCTTCACTTCACCCAACAGCTCGATCGCCATCGCGCGATCGACGCTCCACCGTCGCGCCGCGCGCTTGAACAGATGTACCGCGCCGTCGTCGTCTCCAAGCTTCACCAGCGCAGCCGCAACCTGGGTCCGATCAAAGCTTGGCAAAAGCCAACGCGCGAACAACTTCTGAAGCGCAGGCAACGCGGCCTTGTCGGCGAGCTCTGCGAGCGCCGACACCGCACGAAACCGAAGCTCGACGTCATCGAGCGCTTCGATCAACACCTCGAGTCCGGCCGAGTGCTTGAGCGCTGCCATTCCTCGCGCGGCCTCGAAGCGCACCGCGAAGGTCTCATCAAGCATCGCCTGCGCCAGCGCACCGCGCGCGTTGGGCCGCGCCAAATCAGCGAGCCGACCGGTCGCCTCGATTCGCATCCGAATGTCGCCGTCCGACAGGTGGCGAATCAGCAGTGCCTCAGCCTCATCGGCGTTGAGCACCACCGCAGCCAAAGCGATCGCGCCACAGCGCACCTCTGACTGTTTGTCGGCCAGCATCCGCACCAATGACGGACCAAACTCTGGTCGCAGCGCGGCCGGCACGTCAGAAGCCAAATCACACAGTGTGTCGACGGCTTCCGCGCGAATTGCTGGATTCTTCTCGTTTTCCAGCGTGAAGATCGCCCTGTCCCGCGTGGTGCGCCAATCGGAAGTCACTTCACGTCCGCGCCAGGTGGCATCGCTCCGGGGTCGAGAAGAACGAGGTCCTTTCCTCCGGGGCCTGCAGTGAGAATCATTCCTCGGCTCTCGATTCCCTTCAGCGCTCGGGGCTTCAGATTTGCAACCACGACCACGTTCTTCCCGATGACGGCCTGGGGGCTGTAGGCCTCGGCGATGCCCGATACAATCGTCCGTGGCGCGTCTTCGCCCAAGTCGATCGTGAGCTGCAGAAGCTTGTCGGCCTTTGGCACCTTCACGCACGCCAGCACCTTGCCCACCTTCAGCTGCACCTTCGCGAAGTCCGGATACTCGATCTCACTCATGGGACCGGGAACGGCGGCGGCCGGCTTCTGAGGCGCGGCTGGCGCGGGTGCACTGCCTGGCTGAAGCAATGGTGCCACCTGTGTCTCTTCCATGCGGTTGATGAGTGGCGACGGATTTCCTATCGGTTGCGCACGATCCAACAGCGGATACTTCGCCCTTTCCATCGCCGCGTACGAAAGCCGAGGCGCATTCAGCTGGGTAAAGAGCACGGCCGCCAAGCGGGGAACCACCGGCTCGAGCAGCCCTGCGACGAGGTAGGCTACCTCTGCTGCATCAGACAACACGGCCCGCGCGCCCTCGAGATCGGTCTTCTTCTTCTTCCAGGGCTCGTGCTTGGTGAGGAACTGATTGGCAGAGTGCCCAATCTCGAGAATCACCTTCATCCCGACGCGGTAGTCGAAGCGCTTGAACGCATCGCGCACTTCAGGAACCCGCGCGAGCGCGGCCTCGACCAACTGCTGGCCTTCACCGGGCCCCGCGGCCGCGAGCTTCTTGCCGACGTCCGGCATGGCGAGCAGCGACAAGGTGCGGTTGGCCAGGTTGCCCAGGTTGTTGACGAGCTCGGCGTTCACGCGCTGCCGGAACTCGGTGAGGCTGAAGTCGAGATCTTCGGCGCCTGGTCCCAGCAGGGTCGCGTAATAGAAGCGCAGATAGCTGGGGTCGAGAACGTCGAGGTACGGCCGCGCGTTGATGAACGTGCCTCGCGACTTGCTCATCTTCTCGCCGTTCACCGTGAGGTGCCCATGAATGTGCACGTAGTCGGGCCGGTGAAGCTTCGCGACCTTCAACACGGCTGGCCAGAACAGGCAGTGGAAGTAGACGATGTCCTTGCCAATCACGTGAACGATTCGCGCCCCGCTGTCTTCCGCCCAGTACGCAAGCGCGTCGTTCGCCTTGCCCGACTCCTTCGCCCACCTTTCAGTGGCCGAGATGTAGCCAATCGGCGCGTCGAGCCAAACATAGAAGAATTTGTTGGTCTCGCCCGGAATCGGAAACCCGAAATACGGGCCGTCACGACTGATGTCCCAATCGGCGAGCCCTTTGGTGAAGAACTGCTGCAACTGGGCCGACAACCCGCTGTTCATGAACTCGGGCTTGGCGATGAGCTCTTTGAGATAGTCGCCGACCTTGGGCAACTGGAAGAAGAGATGCAGCGAGTTCTTCCAGACAGGAGCTTCGCCGCTGATCGCCGACTTCGGGTCAATCAGCTCTTTGGGCCCGTAGTTCGCGCCGCACTTCTCGCACGCGTCGCCGTACTGATCGGGCGCCTTGCAGTTCGGGCACGTGCCGAGAATGAATCGGTCGGGCAAGAAACGATCGGCTTTTTCGTCGTAGGCCTGCTCGACGTCTCGCCGGGCGATCAGCCCTGCGTCCTTCAGCCGACCGTAAATCAGCTCGGCGTAGTGCTTGTTCTCGGGCGAATTCGTCGAATGGTAGCAGTCGAACTTCACGTCGAAATCGGCGAGGTCTTTCTGGTGCTCGACGTGGAAGCGGGCAACGAAGTCTTCGGGCTTCATTCCCTGGTTTGCTGCGTTGAGCTCGATCGGCGTGCCGTGGGTGTCGTCGGC
>JANOHG010000502.1:0-2431 GCA_031406375.1 Archangiaceae bacterium
CGAGATCGTGCCGACCGCGGGGCCGGCACGCACCCATTTGCCAGTCTGAAGCGATTCGTCGCGACCCCCGACGCTCGCAAAGTATTTCACTTCGGTCGTTCGGGTCAGCTTCACCTTCAGCGGTGAGGGACCCTCGATGCGACCGGTGCTGGTGATGCGGGGATCCGCGCCGTCGATGCTGACGAAGACGGTCGCGGGCAACAACGTCGTGAACGTCAGCTCGATTTCTCCGTTGAACGGCCCAGGCTCAGGGCTGACCGTCGTGGTCGGAGGAGGAATCGTGGCCGTCGGCTCGAACACGCCGAACGTCGGAGAAGGGCCGCAAGAGACGATGGCCAGCATCAAGGTGACAGCTCGCGTGAGGGCTCGCATTTTGACCGCGCATTCGGCTCGCGATTGACCGCGATGTCAACGGGTCGGCCGGTTTGACGGCTGCGATTCGTAATTGAGCAAGGGCGAGAAGAAGCAGTCTTTTTTCGTGTACTCGTCGAAGGAGAAGGCGAAGCGATAGCTTGCCGCAGCGCGTTGATTGCAGTCGGTTCGCTCGCAAAAGCGACACGAGACTCCGGTGGGCACAGCGTCCCGGTTGAGGTCTACCGTCGGCAACCCGTAGGCGAGGTACTTGGCATTCTCGGCGTGGGTTCCCAGGCCAATCGAATAGGCGGTGCCGCGTACTATCGACCCTTCGACCGGCTGCAGCTGCACCCGGGCGAAGCAGAAGTAAGTCGAGCCATCGGGCATCTGTGAGTACTGGCGGGTCAGCTGCGAAGGATTCAAGAACGCCAGGTGCACCGCCCATTTGCCGCAGCTGCCGCCGCCTTGTGCGAACTTGATCCCCGTGCCCGAGTACCGCTTGCTGATGTTCCCTGCGATGTCGGCGCGGACGAAGTGAAAGGGCAGCCCGCGCCGCTTCGGATCCGCGAGATTGCAGACCCGATGGCCCACCGTCTCGTAGGTGACGTTGAAGATGTTGCTGAGCAGCTCGAGGTCGTAGCGGGTTCGCTGCACCTGCGCGAAAAAGTCTCCGTACGGCAGCATCAGCGCGCCTGCGAAGTAGTTGGCGAGGTTAACCTTGATGAGCCTGGGAGTTTCGGCGTGCCGAGTCGACTGGCCGACAATGCGTTCAAGCAAACGCGCCTTGTCGATCACCAGCAGCCCAAGCGACGCGGCCAACTGGAACTTCAGCGGCTGCTCGGTTAACGCGGGGGAAAGGGTCAACACCTTCCGGTCGGGATCCAGCCGCCGCACCACCGAACTTCCCGGCGTCGCGTCGGCGTATTCGATCGCGAAGCCAAAGCGGTCTTTGATCAGGGTGGCGAGCTGCGAAGAGAGGATCTGACGTTCGAGCTTGTAGTCGGCGCGCAGCTCTTCTGCGGCTTCTTCGAGCTCGGGGAAGTAGTTGTGTTGCGACTGGAGGAAATCTGTCACCTCGTCGAAGGGCGAATAGTCGAGCCGCGGACCTTCGGTGTTCCCTCCGCGCGCGCGATCTTCAGCAGACAGCTGAGCCATCACGTTCTCGAGCTGAGTGCGGGTGTTCTTGTAGAGGTTGAAGAGGGCGGCGACGGTGCCCGCGAGCTTCGGCTCGGCCGAAAGCGACTGAATCGATTCTTGATCGAGGTTGAGCGTCTTCAGCAGCGGTTCGTCGAGCAGGCGAGCGAGCGCCTCATCCACGCGCCCTTCGCCCAGCTCTCCCATGAACTTCTCGGGGTCGACCTGGAAGAAGCGCAGCGCCTTCCACAGCAGCGGGAAAGGCGTCACCCGCTTCCCCTTTTCGATCAAGTTCAAATACGCCGCGCTGACGCCCAGCTCTTTGGCGGCATCCGACTGCTTGATGCTCTTCGACATTCGCAGTGCGCGCAGCCGGTGGCCGAGGTTGGCATTGAGCGCGTTCTCGTTCATGCCCGTACGTGTACATCCGCGCCGTCAGGTGTGGGAAGAAGCAGCCGTGACTTCCCCCGTGCGACGCAGCGAGCTGACGTGTCCAGGACATTCGTTGAAGATGATGGCGAAGGCGGCAGCGTCCGAGGCCGACGAGGTGATCTTCGATCTCGAAGACGCCTGCGCCGTTTCGCAAAAGGTCGCCGCGCGACAGACGGTCATCGAGGCGCTGCGCACGGTGACGTTCACCGGCGACAAGGTGCGCGCGTACCGCGTGAACGGCGTCGAGACGCCCTGGTGTTACCGGGATCTGGTCGACGTTCTCGAGGCGGCCGGCAAGCACGTCGATGTGGTGGTGATTCCCAAGGCGCGCTCTGCGGACGACGTGCGTTTCGTGGATCGCTTGATTCTTCAGATCGAACAGGCCAGTGGTCTGCAACCAGGGCGAATTCGGCTTGAAGTACTGATCGAAACTGCGGCGGGCCTGCTGCACAGCAAAGAGATTGCGCTCGCATCGCCGCGAATGACGTCGCTCATTTTCGGCATCGCCGAC
>JANOHG010000511.1:0-1149 GCA_031406375.1 Archangiaceae bacterium
GCCTCACCTTCTTTGCTGAAGATGAACCAGATGCCGACGCAGGCGGCGAGGCTGGCGATCGTCATGCTGGTGTACTGGTCGTCGAGCCAACCCGAGAGGCCGGGCGCCGCGGCTGAAGCGATTACCAGCGCGGTCGCGAGCATGATCATCAGAATCAGACCCACCTCGCGGCGCTTCTCATGCAGACATGCAAGCCCGATGAAGAAGCAATAGTAGTAACAGGTGAGCTCTGCGCCCGCGACGATGTACCCGGTGCCGAGCGCCGCGGCGACCCAGAGCTCGGCCTTCGTTTGCCGGACGGCGAGGTAAATCAGTGCCGCGAGCCCGATCAGCAACAAGATGAACAGCGGCCGCGCCTCTTTGAACTTCTCGACGCGGGTGTCTTTCCACTTCGCCCACGGGTCAATCGCTGACCCGTCGCGCAGCCAGGTTCCGCGGGTGTCAGGGCGGTAACTGACGACGGTGCGCAGCCCCATGTGGTTGGTGAGTGGGGTGTTGGCATGCTTGCTGGTGTTCTGGATGAACTTGGCCCAGGTCTCGATGCCGCCTCCCAGTTGGAGTGACAGAGGGAAGAGCAGGGCACAGCCCAGGGCGCCGCCGGCGACGAACTTCAAGAACTTGGGGTCTAGCTTCTTGTTGACCCGGAACAGCTCGATGCCAGCGAGCAGCGGCCCAAGCACCATTAGACCGGGGAACAACCGCAGCAGCGTCGCGTAGGCGAGCGCGACCCCGGCGAGGAAGAACTTTTCCTTCTTGAGCAGGCAGACCACGGCGATTGTGTAGAACAGCCAGTCGTGGCGCAAAAAGGCGCCGCCCGTCCAGTAGTAGCGCGCGGGAAAGTTGCATCCGAGCACCAGCATGCTGACGGCGAACACGCGCGGCCCGAATGCCCAGTAGATCATCAGCGCCATCAGCGCGAGGTACAGCGGGTCGATGAGGTTGAGCGCGATCACCTGGTTCAGGCTGGCAGGCCCGGTGTTCGTCAGTGCCCAGCCGGCAAGGGTCCAAACAGGGGTGGCGTTGTATCCGTGGTCCTGATGGATTTCTTGCCATCGCAGCGGGTTCACCCGGCCGCGATAGAAGGCGATGTCTTTCTTGAAGTCCTCCCATCGTGCAGGACTGAAGCCCGCCTTGCAGACTTCAGGGTGG
>JANOHG010000567.1:0-2041 GCA_031406375.1 Archangiaceae bacterium
CGCGACGGCGGGCCGACCTTGATGGCAGTCACCATGCGCCCCAGCCGACGCGGCGCCTTCGAGAACAACATCATCGGAGGGCTCTTCGCAGCTCCAGGTTTGGATCTGTTCCTCGACGTCACCTCTGGGTGGGACGCGGGATTCTTCGAGCGTGGCAATGGCTATCAAACCGACGGCGGCAGCCAGTTTTCTTGGGACACCTTCAAGGGCAACTATTCCGGTTTCGTCGCGGCCGCTGCGACGGTCGGTGGGTCCGTCGAAGGCAATCCACAGTTCGTCAATGGCTCGCCGGTCGGGCCCGATCTGCACCTGGGAAAAGACAGCGGTTTTCGAGCGCAGGGCGTCGTAGATCCTTCCTCTGGCACCCTGACACCGGGCTGCGACGGCGGCCACGACGTCTTCTGCGGGGCAGCTCCAGAACCTGGCGCTTTCGAATTAATCCCATGATGCGCGCTCTCGGACTGTGCATCATGTTGCTTGCCACCAGCTCCGCGGCAGAGAGCCGCAACCCGTATCTGCTGCAGGCGAAGGTCTTTTTTCAGGGCCTCGATTTCGAGAAGTGTCTCAAGCGCCTCGAGCAGGCGGGCAAGTGGCAGAACACCACCGAGCAGCTCGCCGACGTCGAGCTCTACGTCGGCCTGTGCGAGCTCGCGCTTGGCAACGAGAAGGACGCGATGGACCACTTTGAAGTTGCGTGCTCCATCGACGAGAACCTCAGCCTGCCTCCTCTGCAGGGACCCAAGGTGACTGCGGTCTTCGAGAAGGCAAGGGCAAAAGCAAAGGTGCTCTCTACGAAGCCGGCCCTACCTTCCCCCACCTCGGATTCGCCGGCTTTGACCAAGCTCACTCCCGATAATCCTTCGCGCTTCATCGAGACAACCGCGCCGACCGAACGACACCTGGTGGTGCCAATCGTTATCGGCGCGACCGCCATCGCTGCCGCAGGTGTTGCGACTTACTTCGGCTTGCAGGCCAAGTCGTTGGAGCTGCAAGCGAATGCCGCGCGCTACGAGTCAGACGCAGTGTCGATGGGGCGCGAGGCACGGACGAATGCGCTCGCCGCCAATGTCGCCTTCGGAATTGCGGGCGCAGCAACGGTGACGGCGATCGTGACCTACCTGCTGATCAACTAGAATCGTCGCAGCGAATGACCCCAACCCACCTGGGCAAGTACCGGATTATCCAGCTGCTCGCGTCCGGGGGGATGGGGGAAGTCTTCCTCGTGCGCCAAGAAGGACCCGCCGGGTTCGCCAAGCCCGCGGTGGTGAAGCGCATTCTCGCCCACCTCGCGCGTGAGCCTGGGTTCGTAGCGATGTTCCTCGATGAAGCGCGCCTCGCAGCGGTGCTCTCGCACCCGAACATCGTACAGATTTTCGAGCTCGGAGAAGCCGACGGCACCTGGTTCATCGCGATGGAATACCTGCACGGTCGTTCGCTGCGTGCACTGCAGAAAGAGGCCGCTCGAAAAGGCGAACCGGTTTCGCCCGCGCAGGCCGCGCGCATCCTCTCTCAGGCGTTGGCCGGGCTGCACTACGCGCACACCGCTACCGGCGAAGGCGGCGAGCCGCTGAACATCGTTCACCGCGACATGTCGCCCGACAACGTGATGGTTGGCTTCAACGGTGTGGTGAAGGTGCTCGACTTCGGGATCGCGAAGGCAGCCACCGCAATCACCACCACCCGCACCGGCACCGTGAAGGGGAAGTTCGCCTACATGGCGCCCGAGCAACTGCTCGCCGAGCCGCTCGACGGCCGCACCGACGTCTACTCGGTCGGAGTCATGCTCTACGAACTGCTCGCAGGCACGCGGCCGTTTTCCGCGCCCAGCGAGCCTGCGCTGATCAACCTCGTCCTCCACACGCCAGTTCCTCCGCTCGAAGAGAAAGCTCCGCAGCTTCCGGTCGAGCTGTGCAGGTTGGTGATGAAGGCCTTGGAGAAAGATCGGGGGGCTCGATGGTCCAGCGCGGAAGAGTTCTCGATTGCCCTCGAACGCTTCGTGCAGACGACCGGCGAGCCCAGCACCAACCCAGGCACCGCTGCC
>JANOHG010000623.1:0-14762 GCA_031406375.1 Archangiaceae bacterium
CCGCTCGTCGAGCAGGCGCGGCATTTCATCGGCCGCGACTTCGAGACGAGCGACGTCACCATGGAAACGAACGCGAAAGTTCTTCAGGCCCAGGGCACGAACCGCCTTCTCGGCCCCACCGACCTTGTTCAGCCGTTCGACGGTAACTTGGGTCCCGTACGGCAACCGCGACGCCAGGCACGCAAGCTGCGGCTTGTCCCAGGTCGGCAGGCCGAGCTTCTTCGACCACGCTCGAATCTGATCCTTGGTGAGCCCAGCCTCTGCCAGTGGTGAGATGACGAAGTGCTCGTTGGCTGCCTTGTGCCCTGGCCGATAGTCCTTTTTGTCATCGGCATTGAAGCCATCAAGCACCGCCGCCAGGCCAAGCCGGGCACAGGCCTTCTGCGTGAGGGTGTAGAGCTCGGTCTTGCAGAAATAGCAGCGGTTCGAAGGGTTGGCCACGTAACGCGGATCTTCGAGTTCATGCGACTCGACCACTTCATGCCGGGCGCCGAGCTGACCAGCGAGCAGCCGCGCTTCTTCCGCTTCGTCGGGTGAAACCGAAGGCGAGAGCGCCGTCAAGGCCATGCACCGCTCGCCCAGCTCACTGACCGCGATCTTCAGCAGAAAGGTCGAGTCGACGCCGCCTGAAAAAGCGACCAGCGCCGAACCCAACCCGCGAACGCGCGCGCGAAGCGCTTGCACCGCCAATTCTGACTGGCCGCAAAGCGTCTCGACGTCCAGCTCCACGTTTTAGCGCCCCTTCTTGCTCGCCTTAGCGACCCTTGACGCGCGCGCTGCCGGTCGCGCGGCCTTTCGGGCACCCTTGGTACCGTGGCGGGCGGCGGATTTCTTCACTGGCTTCTGCGGCTTCATCTTCGTGCCAGTGATGACCTTCAACTCTTCCGCGGTCATAAACGACAGGTCGAGCAGCGACTGAAACACCTTCATCGCGCCTGCCTCGACACCCTCGCTGTCGGAATGAATGACGACTTCGGCCGAGTTCGGCGGCTCATAGGGTTCGGTGATGCCGATGAAGTTGGGAATCTCGCCCGACAGCGCCTTCTTGTACTTGCCCGTCGTGTCGCGGGCGATCAACTTCTCGGTCGGGCAGTCGACATAGACTTCGACATACCGGCCGATTGCCCGTCGGTTCTCTTCGCGCACACCCTTGTACGGAGTCACAGCCGCGACGAGGGTGCAGACGTTATTGCGGGTCAGCAGATCCGCGACGAAACCAAGGCGGCGGCCGATCAACTGGCGCTCCTCTTTGACGTCGCCCCCGATGTCCTTCCACAGCTCGTCTTGCAGCTCTTCTTCATCGAGCACTTCAACGTTTCGACCCACCTGGCGCAGCCGAGCCGCGAGGTAATTCGCCGTGGTCGTCTTTCCCGCCCCCAACATCCCCGTCAACCAGACCGTAAAGCCGCCAATCTGCGCCATGTCTACTCCGTGAGTGAGGTCCACCAGAAAAATCGCGGCGTTATAGTCTGTTTGACCTTTTTGCGCCAGCGTGAGCTGTGAACCAGCCCTTTTCATTTCTGTAGCAATGCCGCTTCCCCAAACTCGGTGCCGTTCCATTTGAACAACACCGCCTTGGTCGCATGCCCCGCGTCGACTGCGACCACCAGGTAAACCGTGTCAGGCAAGAGCGCCTGCCCATCGGGTGCGGCCATTGCCTTGTCTTCAGCCGAAAAATACGCGCCAACATCGCAATGCGAATGAAAGACGCAACTCAACCGGGCCTTTCGTTCGTCGGCTGCTTCGCTTAGCCGATGAAAGTCCATTGGTTTGAAGAGGTATGCGGTGCGGTTGTTGCGAGGGTAAGTGACGGGATCGATCGCGTGGTAGGCGTCGTAGACGTTGGCCATCGGGTGAACGCGAAAGCTGCCATCGGGCTCTTCGAAGACCAGCCCGCAGCCTTCTTCGGGGTACTTCGTCTCGAGGTAACGAAAAATCTCCGAGAGGTCTTGAATCATGGCCATGGGAACCTCGCGCATGCACGGCCCGGTTCGAAGTAGCGGTCAGCACGATCGCAGAACACGGTCACCACGCACCCTTTTTGCTTCTTCAAGCTCAGCTCGCGCGCCAGTGCAAGGGCGCCTGCCATCGCGGCGCCCGAGGAATGGCCCACGGCGAGGCCTTCGTCCTTCAGCAGCCGTTCGGTCATGTCCCAGCCTTCGTCGGTGGTGATCGAGAGCTTTCGATCGTGGGTCGCTGGCTCGTAGATGCCGGGGACGATCGAACTGGGAATGTGTTTGAGGCCCTCGAGCCCATGCATTGGCTCGGCGGGTTCGACCGCCACAATCTGTATTTCGGGGTTGAGCTCTTTGAGTCGCTTTCCCGTGCCCATCACCGTGCCGGTGGTCCCCAACCCCGCGACGAAGTGCGTCACCTTGCCATCGGTTTGCTCCCAAATCTCGGGGGCCGTGGTGAGGTAGTGGGCGCGCGGGTTCGACGGATTGTTGTACTGGTCTGGATAAAAGTAACGGCCAGGTGACTGCTCGATCTCTTTGCGCACGTGCCGAATCGCGCCGTCAGATCCTTCGAGCGGGTCGGAAAAGATAAGCGTTGCGCCATAGGCGGCGGTGATTCGCTTCCGCGCGGCTGACACATTCGCCGGCATCACCAGCGCCACCGGAAACCCCAGCGCGGCTGCGATCCACGACATCGCGATGCCCGTGTTGCCGCTGGTCGAATCAATCAGCGTCTTGCCTTTCTCGAATCGACCGTCACTCAAAGCATCCTGCACCATTTGCAACGCGGCGCGGTCTTTCACGCTGCCGCCGGGGTTGAAGTACTCGAGCTTGGCGAAGATCTCGACGCCCGGAGTGTCTTTCGTAATCCGCTCGATCTTCAACAACGGGGTGTTGCCGACCAGCTCGACCAGGGCCGCGACGTTCGACTTCAAGCGTGCGCCTCACATCGCAGCACAGACATCGACCCGCCATTCAGCCGAGCGGCGCCCAAGGTGGCCGCAAGGCCAAGCACGATTCGCTGCCACGCCAGCGCGCCTAGCGCCTGCAGCGCCACCGACGGAGCCTCGAGGCTCAGGGATTTCACGGTCAGGGCAAAACACGCCGCGCAGCCGTCGGCGCGAAAGACGACGCCATCACCTCCAACCGCAACCGCCAACCGTTGATCTGCCGGGAACTCGAACGGCACCCGCGCAACGAGCCCGGCTGGAAAGGTCTGAGGAACTGCATCGACGTTGAACTCGGCGACCGTCTTCCCCGCGACGAAACCCACCTCGATCACCAAGGTTCGCGTCTGAATCGGTGTCCCACCTGCTGCGAGGTACGCAGCGGCGATCGGCAGCCCGACGAGCAACACCGGCGCAGCAAGCAATGCCTCCTGGCCTCGCCCCCCCACGCTCTGCAGCAACACCTGCCGTGCGTAGCGCTGAATCTGTGCTTCCGAGAGCGTGTCAGCCTCCGGCGATCGCAGGGATGATCGACAAGGTGTCCGTTTCGGCGACGGGCGTCTCGAGGTTCTTCAAGAAGCGAATGTCTTCGTCGTTGTGGAAGACGTTCACGTACCGCTTGAGTCCACCCTTGTCATCGAAGAGGCGGGTGCCGATGCCCGGACACGCCTGGTCGAGACCTCGCAGAACATCACCAACCGTGGTTCCTTCGACTTTTACCTCGGCCTGGTTCTGGGTGTAGGTGCGCAGCGGAGTCGGAATGCGAACGGTGGGCATGAATTTCCTTATTGAGTCAGGCGCGAATCAACAACCGGCTTCTACCTTCGACAGCCTCCAGCGAAAGCACTTCGTGACCGTCGTCGACCACGCTTCGCGGCACGTTCTTCAACGGCTCTTCGCCGCGAAGCCACACCTCGAGAACACTTCCCGCCGCCAGGCGTTCGAGCGCGAGCTTCACGCGAACGTAGGTCATCGGGCAGACCTCGGCGGTGATGTCGAGGGTGGCGTTGGGAATCACGACTGCACTCATTAGCGAAGATCAGACCCTGCCGCACCCCTGACAATCGGGTGCCTTCTTCACCTTGATCTGGCGCGCGGCAAAGGTCAGCCCATCGAAGAGGTGAAGCATCGCCTCGCCTGGCACCGGGTTTGGCTTCAGAGAGAGCTCGGCCTGGATGCCGCCAATCACACCGGCAATCGACCCAAGCACCCCCTCCTGCGCGCAGGTCAGGGTCTGCAGAGGCAAATCCTCGAACAGACAGCGCAAGCACGGGCCGTCGGGCTGGACCCGCATCGCCTGGCCCGACATCCGCAGCACCCCGCCGTACACCAGCGGCTTCTTCGCGCGCACCGCCGCGTCGTTGAGCAGGAATTTGGTCTGGGCATTGTCGGTGGCGTCGAGCACCACATCATGCAACTCGAACAGCGCGTCGACGTTCGCAGCGCTCACCTTCGTCGCCAGCCCCACCACTTTGAGCGAAGGAAACAAGGCCCGAATTTTTTCGGCCGCCGAGTCGACCTTGAGGCGCGCGAGGTCTGCAGGATGATGCCAGGGCTGACGATGAAGGTTCGAAACTTCGACGCGATCAAAGTCGACCAGGGTCAGCACCGCCACCTGCGAACAAAGCGCGAGGGATGCGGGGCACCCCAACCCCCCGACGCCGATCACCGCGGCTCTCACAGTTGGTCTGCCACGCTGAAAGAACGCTCTCCGGTATCGCTGGCGAGCAGGCACACATGCGCCTTGGGCCCCAATTCCACCGCGACCCGACACGCAGCCTCGATTCCAGCGGCGGTTCCCGCCGAAAGAAGCAAGCCTTCTTCGCGCCCCAGTCGCTCGCGCATCTTCCACGCAGTGGCGTCGTCGACGAGCTCGGTCGCGCTGACGAGTGCTGGCTCGAGCAGCGGCGTTTGCGCTTGCGGAAGTACGCCGTGCTGACGGTGGGGACGCCACCCATTGGCGAACGGGCGAACCGCCACGAGCTTCACCGTTGGAAACTTCGTTCTGAGCACACGGCCGACCGCGGTCAGCGTTGCGCCCGTGGCAACCGTCGCCACGAAGGCGTCGATGTGCTCAAGCGCTAACAGCAGCTCGTGGCCCGCTTCTTCCAGCGCTTCGAGTCGAGCGTTTGGATAAAGGTCGCTGAGCACCCCACCCGCTTGGCGCGCTGCGGCGAGAGCTCCCGCGCCGCCTTCGGCAAACGCAGTGAGCACGACCTTCGCGCCATAAGTCACCAGTGTCTGGCGCACTTCCAGCGGTGTGTCCTCGGAAACGAACGCCTCGACGGGGTGGCCGTGCAGCGCCCCCTGCATCGCGACCGCGACCACCAGCGCCCCGTCGCCAGCTTCGCGCCAGACCTGTTCCTTCGCCGATCGCACCAGGTGCCGCGCAACGCGATCCATCACGGTTGCATTCGGACTTCGAGTTTCGAGCTTGAGCCAAACGCTCGCGCCATTCGCCGGAACCACCCGCTGTAGCTTCACCACTGGAGTCGCGCGCGCTTCGTCAATCACGCCGCGGGGTTTACCCGATTTGGGCCGGGCCTTCCCAGCTCAGCGCCAGAGTTTTCCTGCGATGATGAGGGTGCGCTTAACGGGTTGCCGCCGCTTTGAAGCGGTGCGCGGTCGACCGCGAGATGGCTAAGAGTAGAGTTGACCCCGAATTGATCGACCCCTCTGACAACTCGCTCGACCCCGAAGGCAACGATCGACGCGCTCGCGTGCGCGCGGTGCTCGAGAAGCGCAGGCTCACTCAAAACCTGTCGCCGCAGGAAGCCGCCGCGTCCTGGATGCAAGAGCGCTTCGTCGCGCGCGCCAAAGCGCTCTTCTACGCACGGTTGATGTTTCTCACGCTCGGCCTGCTGATTCTCGCGGTACCGGTGTGGCGTCACTACTTCGGCATCGCAGGGCCGTTCGCGTTTGGGGGCTACTTCGCGATGTTGCTCTACAGCGTCGCCAACTACCTAGACCTCGATCACCCCAAAGCAGGTCGAATCGTCAGCTACGTCACCTTGTGCTTCGACCTGTGCATCATGGATGTGCTGATCGCCAAACCGCAGACTCAAGGGGGCCTGCAAAGCCCCTTGCTTGCAACCCAGTTGCTCTTCACGACCCTCTTCGCGCTGCTCTACCCCAAGCCGCTGGCGATCCTTCCACCGCTGCTGGCGTTGCTGATCACCACCCGGCTCGACCTGTTGCTGGGCAGATCGCCGACCGCCGTCGAGGTACTGACGCTGATGTGGTACCTCGCTCTCAACTTCATCATCATCTACGTGCTCGTCTATTTGAACGAGCGCGAAGTGAGCGCCCACAAGGAGGTCGTCGAACTGCAGGGCGACCTGAAGGAACTCGCGGTCATCGAAGAGCGCAACCGGCTCGCGCGAGAGATTCACGACGGCCTGGGCGCCAGCCTGTCGAGCCTCATCATCCAGAGCGAATACCTGCAGACGATGGCCAAGGACGAAGCGCTGCTTCGCGAAATCTCAGAGCTGAAGGCCAGCGCGGAAGAGAGCATCGAAGAGCTGCGCAGGTCGCTGAAGATGATGCGCGAGGACTTCGACCTCGGGGTCGGGCTCGAGGACTACGTGAAGACCTTTCGTGATCGAACCCAACTCGACGTGAAGTTCGAGCGCATCGGCACCCCTGATCACTTGCCGCCCGAGTCTCAACTGGCCTTGTTCCGGGTGCTGCAGGAATGCCTGTCGAATGCGGTGAAGCACGCGGGCGCACAGACGGTCGAGGTCAAGCTCCACTTCGCTCGCGCCCGCGTCCACCTCTCGGTGCGTGATGACGGCAAAGGCTTCGACTTGAAGGCGCCCAAGGTGGGTCACTACGGGCTAATCAACATGCGCGAGCGGGCGCTAAAGGTGGGTGGCGAGGTGATCATCGATTCCGCGCCTGGATCTGGCGCGCATATTTCGTTCTCGGTACCTGTCACGTTCTGAAACGAGGGAACCCCACATGGAAGAGCCAGCAGCGACACCGATTGCGCCGATCAAGGTCTACGTCGTCGAGGACCAGACCAAGATTCTGAAGAACCAGCTGAAGCTGCTCGAGACCAGCCGGGACATCCAGATTGTCGGCACCGCACTGTCCGGAGAGACAGCAATTGAAGAGGTGCCCAAGCTGCTTCCAGACGTTCTGCTGCTCGACCTTGGGTTACCGCGAATGAGCGGCATCGACGTGACGCGGGTGGTGAAGAAGCTGGTGCCCCAGGTCGAGATCCTGATCTTCACCATTTTCGATGAAGAGGACAAAGTACTCGAAGCGGTGCAGGCGGGCGCATCGGGCTATTTGCTCAAAGGCACGCCGTCCGATCGAATCATCGAGGCGATCAAAGAGGTGAACTCGGGGGGCACGGTGATTCAGCCCAACCTCGCTCGCAAGCTCCTCAAACACTTCCGCGTCGCTGCGCCGGGCGAGGCCGAGCTTCCGCCGATGCAAGCCGAGCCGATGCTCAAGCCGCTCTCAGAGCGGGAAAAAGAGATCCTTCAGCTGATCGCCAAAGGCGTCTCGAACTTAGAAGCCGCGCGTCTGCTGACAGTCAGCAAGGCGACGATTCGAACCCACCTCGAACACATCTACCGCAAGCTCGAGGTGAGCAACCGGGTCGAGGCGGTCACCGAAGGGCTGCGCAAAGGCATCATTTCGATGTGAGCGCAGCTACTTGCAGAAGCCGAGGATTGCGCCTGTGGTCGAAGTAACCTGGCTGCACGTCTTGCCGCCCTTACAAAGCGCGTTGGGCGCACCGGCGCAGCGCATGGGAGGATTGGGGCCGTTGCAGCTCGTGTCACAGGTGGCGTAGCAGACCGGAGGCGCGGTGACGTTCGGCGAAGTGCAGACCTGCGCGTTGCCGCACACAGCTCCCTTGAACGAATCCTGCTCGTTGCAGGGCATCCCTTCCGCAACGGTGGTGACCTGCTGCGGAATGCAAACGCCACTGCCATCGACGCTGATGACGAACCTGCCGTCAGCCGTGGTCGGCACGCAACTGGCTGGCGCCGACCCGATGTTCGCGCAAACGCTCTTCGCCGGGTCGAAGACATTGCACTTCTTCATGCACACGCCAAGCACCGCGTTTTGGTCTTCGAGGCGATAGATGTTGGCGCACGCTTCATCGGCGGCACAGGCGGGCGTTGGCGTGAAGCCTGGAAACGCCGGCGCCGCGTTGCACATCGTCAAACACACGCCCTGATCGCCGCCCCGGGTGAGCGCGCACTCGAGTCTGGTGTTGCAGATGGTGGCGACCTTGCCTGGCCCGAAGTCTTGTTTGCACGTCGCGCCAAGCCCTGCAGAGCCCGCTGGTCGGCAGTTGGCGATTGGATAGTTCGGCTGATCGTAAAAGCCGAGGAACGCGTAGCTGCAGTTGCCGCTCGGAAGCGCCTCGGTCGGATTTCCACTGCCGTCCTTCATCAGGCAGGCGTTGCCGACCGGAACCGTCAGCCTCCGAGTGCCGCCGTCAAACTCGGTCACCTGCTGCATGCATTCTTGGTCCTGGAACAACGAAACGGGCAGGCACCCGTCGTTCGAACACCCTTCTCCGGTGTCACAGGTCTGACCCGGGCCGGTGCACTGCTTGGTGCAGATGCAGGGAGTCTCGCCGGGATTGCAGGTATTCGAGCGGTTGAACACTGGCGAGCACAAATGGCCCGTCGGGCACGCAGTGCCACCCGGTTTGCACTCCTGATATCGCTTGGGAGGAACGCAGTTGCCGTTGCTGCACCACTTACTTTGCGGAGCGCAGCTGTCTTCTGCGGCGCGGTTCGTCTGAAGACACGTGCAGGCACCGCCGAAGCAGGCGATCTGGCCGGCCTCGCACGCACTGCCCAAACACTGGGTCGCCGGCGTGATGCATTCGAAGGCCATCGTGGTCGCGTTCTTCAGGCAAACCCCCGCGTCACACCCGCCGCAGGCGTCGACGCACACCCGACGCACGGTGTCGCACCGCTGATTGACGCTGCACCCGCCCGAGCACTTGTCTTCAGGGTTGGGGTTTCCACCATCCGACAAGAGCTCGTCGCCTGCATCCATGGGGGTGTTTGACTTTGGACAAGCACACAAAAGCAACGCGAGCGCGCTCGTGAAAACGGCGCAGAGTCGAAGGTTCATGAGCAAAACTTTCCCTGAAAATGAGCTGGCGTTTGGAAAACGCGGCGGAACCTATGTAGGGGTGTAGGCAGTGTCAACACACGCCTCGGCGGCTAGAAGCTGGCGGTGATGCCCCAGAACAGCGCGCTGTAGACCTCTTCAGCTGCTCCACCGCATTGGGTGTCGTCGCACTTGGTCCACTTCTTCCCTTCGCCGAAAAACTGATCGTTAAATCGGGCGTAACGGAACCTGATCGAGTAACCGATCGGCCCCCAGAGTTCTCCTGCCAAACCCCCTTCGAAGCCGAACCCGCTGCCTTTGCCGCCGCCGGTTGGATGATCGAGGTTTCCGTATCCGACGATCTCGTCGGGACCAGGCTTGGGGTTGAGAAAATAGGTGAAGCCGAGCTCGATTCGCACGTATTTCGAGCCGAGTGGAACGGCGACGTCGATGCCGGCCTGGGGGAAAACGCGGTAGGTGCCAGGCAGCGGCACCTGTGCCTTGGCGTCGATCTCGAACACGCGGCTGGCGATTCCAACCCGCGGGCCCAAGTACGCGACAAAGGGATCAGAGTCAGAACCAAACACGAAAGAGAACCGGTACCCCAGCTGCGCGCTCCAGCCGCGATCGGTTGAGACGACGTCTTTCTCGGGCGTCTCACCCGACGGCGAAGTGACGCGAACCTTGGTGAGCGAGAAGCCGAGCGAGAAGCTGCCCTGCAGCATCAACCCACACGCGTATTTGTTGTCGGTGAAGATCGCCAGAGGGAAAAGCTCGGCGTGCAGCATGAACCCGGCGTAGGGCACCTGGGGTGAGAAATCGACCGTGTCGCCCGACGGCTTGGGTTCTCGCGACTCATATTCCTTGCAGCTTTGGACGCCGGGGCGAGAGCAGTAGCTGCGCCAAGTGGTGGAACCCGCAAGCCAGAGGCGCAAGGCCTTGAACGCCTTCACCTTCGACTTCTTGCCTTCGTCGTCGAGGTCTCGATCGCGCTTTGAGACGACCGGTTCTTGCACATCGGTAGCCGAGTCTGCTTCGGCCTCTTCTTCCTTCCGCCGCGTCTCGCGTTCGTTCGCCGACAGCTCGCCTGCAAGCCGAGGCTGATCAGGATCAATCGGGTCGACAGTCTTCTCGGCTTTGGCGACGGGCTCGACCGGATCGTCGGGCTTCTCATCTTCTTCGCGCGCCGAGACGGGGGCCGCTTTTGCCGCCGCGGTGATCGCCTTGGCGAGCTTCCTCGCGTGGTCAGCCGACAACAGGCCTTTCTTCAGTGGCAGCTCTTTGCTCCACAGTTCCTGACCCGTGCTGTCGAGAATGCGAACGAAGAACTTTCTGCCGATCGAGCCTTCGACAGCCGCGTCGACGCCGACTGCGCGCGCCACCTTCCTGACCGCAGCCGGCGTCATCGCCAAGGTGCCCTTGAGCTTCTTCTTTCCTGCGAGATCCTTCCACCTTGCGATCGAAACCAGATCGACGGTGTCGGCCTTCTTGAGCGCCTTTTCGACCTGAATTCGCAGCTTGTTTGCTTTGTCTGCTTCGAACTCGAGGATCACCACCCGCTGGGCCAATGCGGGTCCGGCGAAGAGAAGAAGAAGTACCAACGTGAGCGGGGTCCGCATCATCTGGAGCGAATCT
Organism: Archangiaceae bacterium; assembly: GCA_031406375.1. Lineage (GTDB taxonomy): Bacteria > Myxococcota > Myxococcia > Myxococcales > Myxococcaceae > JAGSPQ01. The sequence goes on from JANOHG010000623.1 coordinate 10,625, forward strand.
TTATATCCGGTTAGACTGGGTTTTCGGCGGCATGCGCTCAACATCGCTGTTTCTTTAGAGATCAGCCGCGCTGAATGGGCCAGCCGCGCTCGGCGGCGATTCGAACCAGCGCATTGCCTGGATCATCCCAAGGGACGACCACCATCCGCTCGGCCGCAAGCTCGAGCATCGGAAGGTCGAGTTCTCCGTTGCCGGCGGCAAAGACCGGTGTGAGCCCGCGTTGGGTGAGCAGCGCGGCCTTGCCACGCCCAGCCGGAACCGGCTGCTTGATTCGCCGGGTGAGTTGACCCGCTTCAATCTCAGTGTCGACGGCGATGACGTGGGTAACCCCCAGCGCTGCGGCGCCCGCTTCCACGATCCACCTTGGAGAGGCCGACACCAACCAAGGCACATACCCTGCGACCTTGAACGCCTCGAGCAACGGCAAAGTGAACGCAAACAACCGCCCCGCAAAGCGCTTGGCGTAAAAGTCGCGACACCAGCCGGCCAGCGTCGTTTCGTCGAGGCCCGCCATCACCGTCACCGCGAACGCATAGGCGGCGGGAGGATCGACGTGATGAAGCTTTTCGTACCGCGTGTAGAGGTCCGTCTCACCTCGGTGAGAAGGAAGCAGATCTTCGGCGACGAGGAACCGCAGCAGATCTTCTCCAATGTCGCCGCGCCAGATTGTGCCGTCTGCATCGAAGCATACCGGCCGGCCAGCGCCGGCAGTTTCCAACAGGGGCAAGATCGCCGCGAGCGCCTGTGGATTGAGCACTGCGGCGAGCTTCTGCACGTTGCCCCTCGAGGTTGAAACAAGCACACTTCAACGTCATGCGCACCTTGCTCACCGGACTCTGCGTGCTGCTGGAAATCGGCTGCGTGGAGTCGGCGCCCTGCACCACCGCGTGCCCGAGAATCGAGGGCAACTATTCGATGACGTACCAGCCATTAACGGTCGAGACCGCTGACTGTGCGCTGCTTCCTCCTCCTGCTGGCGCTGCGAACCTCGAGATAACCCGCAGCGGCGCGGAGATTCGGGCGTCGCTGAATGGCGCGATGGGACGCGGCACGCTTCACGACACTTCTGATTTTTCCATCTCGGCCAATGACATCGGCCCTGATGCGGGCACCCAGTCGTACACCTTGCGTGGCTATTTCGTCCCGCCAATTTCGAGAGGCTTCGACGGGGGAGAACCCGCGACCATCAAAGGAAAGTGGATCACCCGCGCAGAGCGCGGTGCGAAGATCTGCGATGCCGAGAGGCCATACGTCGGCCTCAAGCAATAGAAGCTGCTCGCTACTTCTTCTTCGAAACGGGAGCGGCCGCCTTGGCCTTCGCCTTCCGTTCTGCGCGCTTCTTCCACTTCACACGAATCTTGCTGCGTACGCGCTGGTGCTTGCTCTTGCTGCGGGCCATGCAGATTGCTCCTTGAAGAACGTTTGCTTCGAAAAGGCGGCGCTAACTACCAGACTTGTTGCCGTCTGGTGCAGGTTTCGTCGGGAAGGGAATTCCCTCGGCACTGCGTACCTTTGTCGGGCGGGCTTCAGACAGGGTGAAGTTCGACTCGCGCGCGATGTCGCTGGGGACCTTTTCTTTGGCGGCAGGGTTGGCCGGTTCCCCAGGTGTCTTCTTTACCGAGGCGAAGATCGGCCGCGTCGCGTCGACGAAAGCACGCACATCGTCCAGCGGCAGCGCCGGCGCGTGGTTGCCATTCACCCCAGTCATCGGCTCGGCCATGCACATCGCGTTGAGAATCGCTTCTTCGGTCGCTTCCATCACCGCCCCGTAAAGGGGGTCGAGGCGCTGATCGAGAAGGATCTTCATCTTGTAGACCATCTTCCTCGTGCGTCTGGGAATCACGTTCGCGGTAGAGAAGCCGACGACGATTTCACCTGAGCCGTGCGCCGCGTAACTGCCGACGCGCCCGATGGCGAGCGCAACCCGCTTGCACAACCGGTTGATCTGGTGCGGCAGCAGCGGGGCGTCGGTCGCGACCACCGCGATGATGCTGCCGTAGCTGTGCTCACGCCGCGGCGCCTTGCGAAACTTCTCGGCCAGCACTTCGCCCACCGGCATTCCCGCCACGCGCAGGTTGTGCATCTTTCCGAAGTTGCTCATCACCAGCACGCCCAAGGTGTACCCACCGAAAACCTCGGGCAGCCTGCGCGAGCTGGTGCCAATACCGCCTTTGAAATCGCAGGTAATCATCCCCGTGCCGCCGCCCACGCCTCCCTCGGCCACCACTCCGCTGGTGGCGCCGTCAATGGCTTCGCGCACGTGCTCTTCGCGCACGTGGTTGCCGCTGATGTCGTTGAGCCAGCTGTCGTCGCACTCGCCAACGATGGGAATAATCACGTCGTGCTCTTCGCCGATGCCCGGGTGCTTCTCGACCATGTAGCGAGCGACCGCGTCGGACACCGCCCCGACCGACATCGTGTTGGTGAGCAAAATGGGAGTTTCGATCAACCCCCACTCGACGACCTGGGTCAGGCCACTGACCTCGCCCGCCCCGTTGAGCACGAAGGCTCCGCCGGCCAGGCGATCCATGAAAATGTTGCTCTCGTTGGGAAGGATTGCCGTCACGCCTGTGCGCACCGGGCCCCTGCCCGCGTGCAGCTTTCCGTCGCCACGAATGATGGTGCTGTGACCGACGAGCACGCCTTCGACATCGGTGATCGCGTTGAACTTACCCGGGCGAAAGCGACCCAGCGGCAAGCCGAGCTGCCTCGCGCGGACCCGCGGCTGCGTCATCCCCTCCCCACTGTCGGGCTGGCCGCAGGAGCAGCCACTTCGCCGTGCCCATTTCCAGATCCGGGGGGCTTCTCGAGCTCGTGGATCGCACGTCGCGCCTCGCGTTCCTTGTACCGGCGAATCGCGCCCGAAAGGATTTCGCCAATCAACGTGCGGTAATCCATGCCGGCGCCGTTGGAAATCAGCACCAAATCGCTCCAGCCCGGAGTCAACCCGGGCAGTGGGTTGCACTCGAGGAAGGTGAAGCGGCCGCGGTCATCCATGCGGAAATCAATCCGTGCCACGTCTCGACAGCCGAGCGCCATGAAAGCTCCGCGAGCGGCCGACTTGAGGCGATCAATCTGCCCAGGGTCGAGCTTGGCCGGCACGTCGTAGCGAATTCGATCGTTGCTCTCGAGCTTGTCCTCGAACCGGTAGATGGGGGTCTTGTCGCTCTTGTCGAGGAAGACGATTTCCATCGGGGGCAACGCCCGCGGCCGGCGTTCGCCCAGCAGGCCGACGGTGAACTCGCGGCCTCCGACAAACTCTTCGACCAGCGCGGGCTGCTGATACCGCCCGACCATTTCCTTCACGACCTCTCGCAGCTCGGCTTCATTGTGAACCACGCTCTTTTTCAAGACGCCCTTGCTGCTTCCTTCCGCGACCGGCTTGACCATCAGCGGCCAGACCTCGAACTGCTTGTCGAGCCGTTCCTTGCCGCTGCTCATCAGCTGGAAGTTGGGGGTGTGGATTCCCGCCTGACGAACCACCTTCTTCGCCAGCGCTTTGTCGAGCGCGAGCGCGAGTGTCGCGGGGTCCGAGCCAGTGTAAGGAATGTCGAGCAGCTCGAGCAGCGCCGGAACCTGGCTCTCTCGGTTTCGCCCACGAAAGCCTTCGGCAATGTTGAAGACGATGTCGACCGGGTTCGCCGCGAGCTCGGCCGGAAGCTCGGGCGTTGCCTCGAGATCAATGACTTCGTGACCCCACGACGAAATCGACTCACGGATCGCCTGCAGCGTGCTCGGCGAGTCGTATTCGGCGTGCGAGTCTTCCGAGGCGTCGAAGGTGGGCTTGATTCGCTTGACGTTGAAAGTGAAGCCGACCTTCAGCGGGCCTTTGCGGGTGGGCTTACCTTTGCTGCGCGTCGAGTCCTTAATCTTGTGGCGCTTGGCGGCGGAAGCGATCACCGCGCCGATCACCGCGTCGAAGTGAAGGCCTTCGAGCTCACCGGCGGCGAAAATCCCCGCTCCGGGCTCAAGCGAAGGCAGGGCGTTGATTTCGAGAAAATACGGCACCCCCGCGTCCGAAAGGCGAAAGTCGATTCGCCCGAGATCGCGGCAGTCGAGCACGCCGAAGATTTTTTGCGCTGACTGACGAACCTTCTCACTCATCTCGTCTGAAATCTTCGCCGGAGCCCGAACGGTG
>JANOHG010000719.1:0-1415 GCA_031406375.1 Archangiaceae bacterium
CCAGCCGACGCCCGACTTCGAGACCGACATCGCCATCGACGTCACCGACACGCACGGTGAGATCGAGTCGATGCCTGCTGTCGTCGCGCTCCGACCGCCTTCCGTTCAGAACCTGCCTTTGCCCTTGCCGTTTGCGAACGAGACCAAACCGTCGCCGCTACCGTGGATCCTCACGGCATTGTCGGCGATGGCGATGCTCGTCGTCGCGGGAATCGGCCTGTCGCTGCTCATGCGTGACAAGCCACAAGTGGCAGTTCCCGTGGTTGCGGCTGTCATTGCTCCTCAACCACCTCCGGTCGCTGCTCCCATCGACCCCACCAAGCCCGTGCGGTTCAGGATCAACTCGATTCCCGCGGGCGCGGCGCTGAAGGTTGACGGAAAGCCGATGGGCACCACCCCCGCGACCTTCGACGCGAGACCCGACGCCGATGGGGTTGCCACCGCGAACATCATGCTCGAGCTCGAGGGGTATCAGTCGCTCTCGTTCACCTCGGGGGGTTACGGACCTGAGGTGGTGATGGTGCAGCGGCTTCAGGTCGGACGCGGGAAAACGGTGTTGCCGCCGCAGGTCAACCTGACTCCACGCAACGTGCAGCGGCCAGAACCTGCGCGCCGCGTCGAACGCCCAGTCGAGCCTGGGGCCCCCGCAGTGGTCGCTGTGGCTGCGCCGGTCGCAACCTCGGCTAAGTCGACCCCCGCACCGGTTGTTGCGGCGGTGACTCCGACACCGGCGCCAAGCCCCGTGCCTACCCCTGCGCCAGTGGCAGCTGCGCCCGAGCCCGAATCTGTCGCGGCGAAATCAGACGGAGTGATGTCATTGACCGAGTCGATGAAGCGCCCCGAAATTGTTCGAATGGGCGACCCACCGCGCTACACGCGTGAGGCCCTCGTGGCGAAGCTGGAAGGCACCGCGATCGCCAAGTGCGTCATCACTGTCGACGGCATGGTGGATCGCTGCAAGATGATCAAGACCGTGCAGTACATGACCGACGCGATCATCAGTTCGCTGAAAACCCGGCGTTACAAGCCCGCGGAGCTCGACGGGAAGCCAGTGGAGGTCGAGATAGCGATCGCCGTGAAGCTGATGCCTCCGCGCTAACGGTTTGCTCGTGGGCATGCCCTGCGCGTGCGGGTCTACTGGGAAGAGCGCTTGCACGCACGTGCCGGTTCATCTGTCACCCTCGGACGGCACGTCATCCACCGGCACCGCTGTCTCTTCCTTCACCGAAGTCAGCACGATGGTGGTGTGAGTTCGGCTGACGCCGGGAATCGTGCGCAGCGTCTGCGCCAACAGCAGGTCAAGCGAGCCGGTGTTCCGGGTCTTCACTTTCAACAGGTACGAGTCTTGGCCAGCCACGCGGTGGGCCTCGAGTACCTCGTCGAGGGCGAGCACCTTTCGAGCGAACCCATCGAAG
>JANOHG010000684.1:0-4579 GCA_031406375.1 Archangiaceae bacterium
ACCGACTGTCCAGTTGTCCGAGTATCCCTTGCTGGTGCCTGTCTTCGCCGCGGTGGGAAACGGCAGCCGCAACGCGTTGTCGAGCCCGAACGCCCGTGCGCGCGCAGCGTTGTCTTGCAGAACGTGGGTCACCAGCGCGACCGCCTGTGACTTGGCGAAACGGCGCGGCTTGAACTGCTGCGGGACTTCGATTTCAGACCCATCGGCGCGCCACGCCTGAAGCACCGGGCGCAGTGGTCGCACCACGCCTCCTTGGGCGAGACCGCGGTACGCGCGCGCGGCTTCCCACACAGACACCTCGCCATTTCCGAGCACCAGCCCCAAACCGTAATGCTCAGCCGATTCCTGCAGCGACTCGAAGCCCGCGCGCCGCAGCAGCGCGAGCATCGGCGCCGCGCCCACCGTCTCGGCCACCTTCACCGCCGGCACGTTGTAGCTGTTGGCGAGCGCTTCTCGCGCGCGCACCGGGCCGTGGGTCTTGCGATCGTAGTTCTTTGGAGACCAGGTACCCTTCTGCGCGGTGAAGTGCGCCTCGAGATCTGCGATCACGGTCGCGGGAGTGTACCCCTGCGAAAACGCCTGCGCGTACAGGAATGGCTTCAGCACCGAGCCGGGCTGACGCAGCATCTGAATCCCGTCGTTCTGCCCACCCACCGCGTCGTCGAAAAAATCCACGCTGCCCTGGTAGGCGAGCACTTCTCCGCTTTCGTTGTCGATCACCACCGCGGCCGCGGACCCCACCCGGCGCTCGGCGAGCTGGGCGAGCTCTTCGTGAATCAGCTCTTCGACCTTCGGCTGCAGGCGTGGATCAAGCGACGTCTGCACGGTCGTCGCGTCAACAAGTCCCCACCTGGGCAGGTTTGCGACGACGTATTCGACGAAGTGCGGCGCGCGAAAGGTGGCCTCGAACGCCGACAGATCCAGCGCAGTCACCCGCGCCTCTTCGACGTCTTCAGTCGACGCGAGCTGCGTCTTTCGCAGCCGACCCAGCACCCATAACCGCCGCTGCTCGAGCGCCTCGGGGTGGCGATAAGGGTTGTAGGCAGTAGGTCCTCGCGGCAACGCTGCCAACGCCGCGGCCTGCCCGAGCGACAAGTGCGTTGTGGACCGCGCGAAGTACAGCTGCGCCGCAGCTTCGAGCCCGAACGCATTGTTCCCGAACGGCACCCGGTTCAAATATTGGGTGAGGATCTCGTCCTTCGAAAGGTGCGCTTCGAGTCGCAGCGCCCAAAGCGCCTCTTTGAGCTTGCCGAGGAAGCTCCGCGGACGCGGTACCAGCGTGCGCGCGAGCTGCATCGAGATCGTCGACCCGCCCGCGACGATTCTGCCGGCGCGAAAGTCCTGCCATGCGGCGCGCGCCAACGCGGTTGGCGAGATTCCCAGGTGCTGGAAGAAGCGGTGGTCTTCGGCAGCGAGAAAAGCGTCACGCACGTGGCTCGGAATCTGACCACTCTTCAACGGCGTCGACCGGCCGTCGGCGCTCGACCTGATCTCCCGAAGCAACGCTCCGGTTCGATCGAGCACCCGCACCGAGGAAACCGAGCGATAGTCGACCAACCCCTTCGGCAGCGGAACGGCGACGAACGCGCCCACTGAGCACGCCGCCACCGCCGACCCCCACCACACAATCCTCAGGATTCTAAAAAACATCCGCCGCTACTTCGCGCTCACCGGAACCGGGAGCACCACTTCGAACACTCCACCCTCGCTGCGACCCCAGACCTCGGGCTCGTACATCAGCGTCCCGCGCGCAGGCTTCAGCACGAAGGTGCCCGGCGTGGTTGCGCGCGCGACGAAGCTTGAGACATGCACGCCAGGCGGCAGGTGATCCGCGAACAACACCACCATCGCGTCGCGCGTCTGGGTGAAGTTGAATGGCGTCCAGAATCCGGTGCGCCACTGCCCCGCCGCTTCCTGCGCACTGCCTCCTTCTTCGTCGTGCTCGCTCTGACTGTCGAAGCCCGGGCCGCGACCTTCATCATCGGGGGAAGACGCGAGCTTCGCGGTGGTCGCCAAAGAGGTGTCGACCGGCTCGAGACCCGCGGGCAGCGGCACTTCGATTGCGGCCCAGTGGCGCTCCTGGTTCGACCCGACTCGAACCCTGACGCGCACCAAATCTCCCGCGTAGAACTTCAGCGATTGTCCTCCTCCAGCGTACGGCTCGAACCAGCGCTGCACGAACAGACCGTTGTCGAGCGCCGTCGTGGGCATCGCCTTCGCCGCGTACTTCATCGTCGCCGAGTAATAGAGCACGCCTGTTCCTTCTTTCTTGAAGGTGAGGTTCTGCGGTTTGACCGTCGCAAGTTTGAGCAGCTCGGCCATCGCCATCGTCTTCGTCGGCGTGGTGAGAGAGCGCCCCTCGAACTTCTGTTCGACCAGCGGGGTTGGGCCCATCGCCACCGTCGCGGTGAAGTTGGGCGTGTCGCGTTCCTTGGTTCGCAGCACCTCGGTGAGCGCCATCAACGAGAAGGCGGCTTCCTGCGTCGAACGCCACCTGCCGTCGCCCTGCCTCACGCCGGTGAGGTAGCGCGCCATCTTCGAGACGAACGGATGATCTGGCGTGATGTTCGTCAGCGCTTGCAGCACCACGCCAGTCGTACGCGTGTCTGACTGCCACAGCGTTGCGTACGTGGCCGAGCTCGCTTCCTCGAAGTGAATGCCCTTCGCCGATTCCTTCGCGTGGTTGAGGATCTCGGCCATCAACGCATTCGCCTGCTTGCGGTCGCCCCCCGAGGTGAACATCGCGTTGGCCAACATCGCGCGCGAGAACAGCGAGAGCTTCTCGCGGCGAGCGTAGAGTTCAGGGTAGTAGCTGGCCTTCGCTTTCTTGTTGCGCCCCAACACGTAGGCCGCAAAGACCCTCACCTCATCCGAGCAACCCCGTTCGCACGGGTGACAGCTGCCGCCGACAACCTTGGTAAGAAACGCTTCCGCCCGGGCGATCTTGTCTGCGGGCACTGCGAACCCGACTTCCTTCGCGCGCGAGAGCGCCATTGTCGCGTACGCACTTTGCCAACTCGACGCGCAGGTTGACGTGCTCCAGTATCGAAACGCGCCGTCGCTGTCCTGCAGGTTGAGAATCGATCGAACGGTGCTGGCGATCACCTTGTCGGGGTCTTTCTCGCCGCCCACGTCGAGCGTGTCGAAGAGGTAGGTGCGCAGCAACGCGTTCAGCTCGTCCTCTTGCGCCTGCTTCTTCGCGTCGCTGCCAGGCCACGGAATTCCGAACTGCCCTGCGATTTCGCGCATCGCGACGAACGGGACCAGCCGCGATGACTGCTGCTCAAGACAACCGTATGGGTACTCGACCAACTGCTGAAAGCTCTTGCCGAAGTTGCCAAGCGAAGTGGACGCCAGCGTGACCTCGAGCCCTCCGAGATCGCCATAGACGTCCTTTGGAGCGCTGATTCCTTCGACCCTGCTGTCGCTCGTGTCGCCGTAGGTCGCGACTGTCTCGATCGCCACCGGCAGCTCGATTGGAAGCTTGTGCTCAACTCCATCGGTGTCGCCCCCGTTCGACGCTTTGAACCGGAACGTCGCGATCCCCGGCCTGTCAGCGACAAAGGCGAAGCGCACTTCGCGCGGCGCGCTCGCCAGTACCGTCACCTGCTGCTGGGCTGCCCCTTCGACCACCGCGCCTTCGACCGTCGCGTTCACCGTCACCACCGAGGGGCCGTCGGCGCCTTTTCCGCCGACGTCATAGCGGTGCACCACCACGCCCGCCTCGAACCTGTCGCCCACCCTGGCGAAGCGGGGCATCGCCGGCAACGCAAGCAGCGGCTTGTTCACCAACAGCTCGCTCTTTGCCGATCCAAACCGTTCCTGCTGGGTGACGACGATCGCCATCAACCGGAACGTCGTCAGGTTGTCGGGCAGCTTGAACTTCGCGGTCGCAACGCCGCCCTTCGTCTCGAGCGAAGGCAACCACACCGCGGTCGTCTTGAAGTTGCTGCGAAAGCCCGCAGACTCCGACATGCCACCGCCTCCACCTTGTGCCTCACCTTTCTCGCCATAGTTGCGGCGGCGCACCAGGTGCAGCAGTGGCTCGCCAAGTCGAACCGACAACGGGCGATCAGGAAAAATCGCTGCGATTGGGTCCGGAGTCTCGTAGGCGGTCAAACGCAGCACTGCCTCGTCAACGGCGTAAAGCGTCACTTCGCCGTCCTGCGCTTTTCCGGTGGAGTCCTTCACGTCGACATTCACCGTCACTTCGTCGCCAGGGCGATACGCCGCCCGGTCTGACGTCACTGTCACCGCGAGCCTTTTGGTCTTCTTTTCGACGGTGAGCTTCACCAGCCCTATCCGCGCTGCGGGTCGCCCTGGATCATCGGCGGTTTCGATGCCGCCCTTCGCGACGCGGGGATGTACGAGCACCACGCCCGCGAATACGTTCGGAACCATCGCCTCGGTGATCGGGATCTCGACCGCCGTCACGCTTCCAGTGAGCTTCAGCGCCCGGCGTTCAAGCACCCCTTCGCGCTCGACCGTCAGCACACCGACGGCCTGGGGATACGGTGACTTCACCAACACCTTCGCGATGTCCCCCACGTCGTAGCTGGGCTTGTCGACGACCAGCTCG
>JANOHG010000691.1:0-3084 GCA_031406375.1 Archangiaceae bacterium
CGTTGGGGCAGGTGAGCAGCTGAATGCTCCCATTGGCGTAGGCTTCATCGGGTGGGTAGGGGATGAAGTTCGACGGGGCTCCATTCACGAGCACGCGAACGCGCGCGCCATCCTCGAGCCACCGCTTGAGGCCAATCACACAGTGAGAGCCAACCAACCGCCCGCCAATCGCCTTGAGGGTTTCTGCGTAGTCCGGAGTGCACGAGCTGACCAAACCCCTTGGCCCAAACGCGCGGGCCACCTGCACATAGCGCCAGTTTGCGGTGCTGCAGATGATGCCGTTTTGAAGCGCTATGGCCGAGACGCTGACCGCCGAAATGTCGGTCTTGAGGGCTTTGAAGAAAGTGGAGTGACTGGCGACGGAAGCGCTGTCGTGATCATCCTCATCGGCGACGAAGACGATGCCAAGGTCGGCTTCCTTTCGCAGGAAGCCCTTGTTGGCTCCCGTCATCAGCGGGTCTGAGAGCGCGGCTTTGGCCGCAGGAAGCCCCTTCTCGTCAGGGCTCCCGTTCACGCCGACGTTCACCATCGCTTCGAAGGCTTCCTGCAGCTTGGGGGTGGCGGGGGTGAGAAACCGAACCGAGGGCGACCCGGGCAGAACGAGCTCTCCTTTTCGGCCGGTCTTCACCATGTCGGTGGTGACGGTACCGAGGTGGAAATCGACTTCGTTCACGACGAAACTCGAGATGAAAGACTTGAAGTTCGCCGCCAGCGCTTCCTGGTCGTTCTTCATGCTTGCCGAGTCGTCGATCACGAACAGCACGTCGATCGGCTTCTTCGTTTTCGGTGGCAACGTGTACATGTCGCTCTCGACGGGCTTGCACGTCAGCGTTGGCGTTGGCGGAACGATGGGGACGACGCCGCCGTCAGGAAGGGTGACTGTCCCCGGCGTCCCCGGAGGTACATAGCCCGGAGGGTACGAGTAGGGCGTAGAACGCCCGCAGCTTTGGGCTACCAGCAGAATCAGTGCAGCGGAAAGGGTCGGTCGAAGCATCTCGGCAACAGCCTACGCCCACTATTTTTCCGTTGTCGACCTGCGCGGGTGCGCACATACCCCTCCCTATGCGCCATTTGATCATCCTGATGACCATGATTTGCGTCACCGCAACCGCGGGGGAAGGGAAATGGACCCCTCAGCAGGTTCTCGACCTCGGCCCTGCTTGGGTCAAAGCACAAGGGTTCAGCCTTCCGCTCGCCAAGCTTTGGGACAAGAAGAAGGGCACGGGGTTGCTCTCGAACGCGGTGCAGCTTCCCGGCTGCTCAGGAAGCTTCGTCTCGGCCGCGGGCTTGTTGATTACCAATCACCACTGTGTCGTCTCAATCTTGCAGGAACATTCGACGCCGACTGCGAATCTGTTGGAAGACGGTTACCTCGCAAACACCCGCGCGGACGAGAAAGCCTCGAAGGCGTTCCGGATCCAGGTGCCGCGCGCCTTTCGTGATGTCACCGCGCTGGTGCGACCGAGCCTTGACGCCGCGAAGAGCGATCTCGAACGCTTTGCAGCGATGGAGGCTGCTCAGAAGAGTCTGGTTGCGCAGTGCGAGAAGGAAGCTCCCGGACCTGGAGCCACCGCGACGCGCTGCACGTTCGCAGTCTTCGACGGAGGCGTCAGCTTCACCCTCACCGTGTTTGACGAGCTGTCCGACGTGAGGCTCGTCTTCGCGCCACCGCGCGGCGTGGGTGAGTTCGGCGGAGAAATCGACAACTGGAGCTGGCCGCGGCACACCGGCGACTTCTCACTGCTGCGGGCCTACACCTCGAAAGGTGAGCCCTATCGGCCACAGTATTTCTTTCCCTTGAGCGCAAAGGGAGTCAGCCCAGGTGATGCAGTGGCGGTGCTTGGCTACCCTGGCGTCAGCTATCGCGGCCTGCTCGCGCGCGAGATGGACGAGCGGGCGCGGAAGTTCTTTCCCGCTCGTGAGGCGTGGACCACGCAGTGGATTTCACTGCTCGAGGAAGCGACCAATGGCAGCGCGGAAGGCGGCATCGCCGTCTCGGATGAGCTGCGCAGCTTGGGGAACGTGCGCAAGAACGCGCAGGGGCAGGTGGCCGGTATCGAACGGGGAAAGATTCTGCAAAAGCAGAAAGAATCAGAAGCGAAGGTGTTGGCGTGGGCCACCTTGCGTGCCGAACAGAAAGACGCCGTTGATGCCAAGGTTGCGCTTGAAGGTCTGCTCGATCTCCGTCTCAAAACGTGGGATCGCGACTTCGCGCTCGACTATCTCGATCGCGCGTCGAAGGCGCTTGGTTGGTCCGTGCTGCTCGCGCGGCTGGCAGAGGAAAGGCTCAAGCCGGATCTCGAACGTGAACCTGGGTACCAAGATCGCGATCTCGAGCGAACCAAAGAGAAGCTCGCGCGCGATCAAAAGCGGCTCTTCATACCCGCGGACAAGAAGGCGACCCTTGCGTGGATCAAGCAGGCGCTCGCGCTGCCGATTGATCAGCGAATCAGCATTGTCGACGCGCAGTTCGGTTCAGCGAAGGACGACGCCGAGCTCAACAAGCGGATCAACGTGCTGTACGAGAAGTCGAAGGCGCTCAACGCCGACGAACGCAAGATGATGGTTGAGGAGCTGCCAGCGGCCTTGAAGGCGCGGAAAGACGCGCTGCTAGACCTGGGTTTTTCGCTCGATCTCGAACGCAAGGCGCTGAAGGCAAACCGCGACGCGCGCTCGGGAGCTGAGCTCAAGTTCCGCCCTCAATGGCGCGCCGCAGTGGCGGGCGCTGCCGGAAAGCCGATCGCCCCCGACGCCAACTCGACCCTGCGGGTGACCTTCTGCCGCGTCAATGGCTATACGCCGCGCGATGGCATGGAAATGAAGCCGCAGACGACGCTGTCTGGGATGGTGGCCAAGCACACCGGCACCTCGCCATTCAGCGCTCCGGCCAAGGTGCTTGAGGCTGCGAACGCGGGAAAGCTCGGTCGCTGGAAGGATTCGAAGCTGGGTGATGTTCCAGTCGCGTTTCTTTCCGACTGCGACACCACCGGTGGAAACTCGGGCAGCCCATCGATTGACGGAACCGGCAAACTCGTCGGGGTGAACTTCGACCGTGTCTGGGAGAACGTCGCGAACGACTTTGGC
>JANOHG010000726.1:0-2306 GCA_031406375.1 Archangiaceae bacterium
GCTCGCAGACTTCTACCGCACCCGCGTCTACGTCTACCGGTTACCGAACCGGCGATGAACCCGTGAACGGGCCGGATACACCGAAACCGGCAGGGCGACACCCAACGGCCCCAACCTCTTGGGACTTCGGAACAGCGGTGATTGGCTCGAGACGTGCTCAAGGTTGTGCGTCGCTCCCATCACCCTCGGAGACACCCGATGAACACGTCCGCTCTTCCTTGCCTTTCTTTCATTGCGCTTGCCGCGACGCTCGCATGGGCGCCTTCTGCTGAGGCTCAAGTTTGCGATTTCCCGCTGTGTGCCGCTGGCTCGAACTACAACGGCGGGGGAACGGATTCGGCGGGCCCCTATGGCAGCTGCAAGAGCTGCAACTGGTGGGGCTTTTGCTCGCACACGTTGAATCGCTGTCCGACCGGAAGCACGTTGAACCTCACCACCGGTAATTGCACACACAATTTGTGCTCAGGCGGGTGCGGCGGCGAGCTTCCCCTGTGCGATGCGGACGAGCGGTACACCGGCAGTGGCGTTGACGCCGAAGGCGTGTACGGCGTGTGTCAGCACGGGCCGAGCGGACCTGGTGGCTACCTTTCGCATCAGCTCAAGCACTGCCGGGTGGGTTGGAGACTTCAAACCGCCAGCGGCCAGTGCTTCAAAGAGTGTCTGCCAGATTTGACGTTGCGCCGGAGCTTCTTGCGAAACGCCTCTGGATCCGTGGTCTTCGTTGTGCCCGCGTACCGGCCCTATTTCATCTGCGTTGAGGTGACGAACGTCGGCATGGCATCGAGCGTGGGCTTCCAGGTCGGCGGGGGAGGCTTAGGCGTGCCGGTCGCGCCTGTTACCTCAGTCGTGGGTCTGAGCCCGGGTGCCACGGTCGTGTCTTGTCTTCGTTACACGACGACCCCTTCTCCTGGGTCCTACCGCGTGGGCGTCTCGGCAGATTCGACCGGTTTCGTCTCGGAAGCGAACGAAACGAACAACGGGCTCATCGTGCCGGTCACCGTTGTTCCTTAGGCGCGAAGGTCTGCGCCGCGAGCTCGAACATTCGCGGCCACTGAGAGGTCCAGAACTGCCAGTCGTGGCCCGCATCGGCGATGGTGACGAACTCTGCTTCGACCGGGTGTCCCTTCAACGCGCTTCGCAGCGATTCGAGCTGGTCGGCTTTGACAACGGCGTCTCTTCCTCCGTGCGCGATGAACATCCGCGTGCCGCTGAGGTGATTGATTCGCTGCGGTGAGACGACGTTGTCGAGCACCCAGCGCGGTTCGAACGTCGTTCGGCTGCCGTAGACCACCTCGTGAATCTTGTACTCGCCTTCCGCTGGCCCGAGCGACATCAAGTCGTAGGTGCCTGACACACTGCCGGCGAACGCAAATTGCGGGTAGGCCTCGGCCAACAGCAGCGCGCCGCGCCCGCCCGTCGAGTAGCCGAAAACTCCGGTGTGCGCGCGGTCTTCCCACACCGAGAAGTTTGCGCGCAGAAACGGCAAGATCACCTCGGCAACCCACCGCGTGCCAGGCGCCGTCGTCCACGCGCCGCCGCTCTCGGGGTAGAAGCGCGTCTCGTAAATCGTCTTGCCCATGCTCGGCACGGCGATCACGAAGCCGTATTTGTCGCCGAAGGCCGCGAGATCGCCCTTCGCCTTCCATATTTCGGCAGAATCACCGAACCCATGCAGCGCCAACATCAAGGGGTACTTCTTCTTTTTCGAGTAGTCCTTCGGAAGGTATACGCGCAACGTTCCATTGCCGAGCTTGCCGTCGATCGACCCGGTGACCGACAGCGACTCTGACCAGCTCGAGAGCGCCATCATCGTCAAGACAGTCAGCATGTCCCTCTTTATAGGGATAGAAGGCCCCCAATGGCGGATTGGGTTCGGCGGGTGTCGAAGTTTCTGGGAGGGCGGGGAACCCTGCTCGCGCTCAATGCCTACCCTCCGTATGCAGCCGCCGGTATTCGAATCGTCGAAGTCTCGCCCGACCTGTCGATCATCGTGGTGCAGATGGGCTTGCACGCTTGGAACCGGAACTTCTTCGGAACCCACTTCGGTGGCTCAATCTACTCGATGTGTGATCCATTCTTTCTCTTCCAGATACTGATGCAGCTGGGCGACGACTACATCGTCTGGGACAAGACGGCGGCGATCCGCTTCATGAAGCCTGGCTCAAGCACCGTGCGCGCTCGCTTCGAGATGCCAAGCTCGAAGATTGAAGAGCTGCGAAGCCTCGCGGCGTCAGGATTGAAAGTCGAACCGACGTTCAAGGTGCAGGTGACCGACGAGACCGGCGACGTCGTCGCCGAGGTCGAGA
>JANOHG010000747.1:0-1807 GCA_031406375.1 Archangiaceae bacterium
GGCATCCCCCTCTGCTGATCCAAAGTCGCCGCGCTTTCAAGCTGTAAGTGCATGTTTCAATTGGTCGCGATCACACCCGGTTCACGCCCCTGTTGTCAGACTGGAGGCCAAAGTCTACGCTGACGCCTCCCTGAGGCAGCCCGCGGTAGTCGAGCACCCGGAACCGCACGGTGGTGACCTCTCCAAGCTTGGGTCGAAGTGGGGTGATGTCGACGAACTCGAGCGTCGAAACGCTGCCACCGGCGCAAGAAACCAGCCAAATCGCCGTCGACAACGCTGCAACACGTAGAAACACACTCATGGGGGCGGCATTGTTTAGACCCCCTTCCCCGGCGTCAAGGCCGCACACGCCGCCGAAGCCCAATGGGTCCTGGCGCGAGTGGCCGAAGCGCACGAGAATCCGCCGAATTGCGCGGCCGTGAAGCTACCGGCGACTAAACTCGAGCGAAACTTCGGTTCCGTCCTGGCTGGTGCGGTACCCAACCGACTTCTTGAGCTGAATGATCACCTTCACGCTCCCATCGGGCGATTCTTCGGGCATGACGCGGGATACCGCGGTGTCGAAGAACGAGGTGTCGAGCAGCCGTTCATTATTCGGAAGTCCGATGCGCGCGTTCTCTAACGAAAGCACAACGTTGCGCTGGGCGTCCTCACCAACCCCGAACCGCACCACCTCTGAAGTTCGAACGTAGACGCGCCCGACACCCGCCTCCTGCTTGAAGCCCACGAAGATCACCCGAGCGGGAGGCCCTGCGTGTTTCGCGCTCGCCGACGCGCTGTTCGTCACTGCTGCGGCGGGCGAGGGCTTCTCGGCGGGCGGGGCAGCGGTGAGCGCGGTTGGGCGTTCGGCGATCGCCTCGAGGCGCTTCTCTTCGGTCAGCCGCTCTTGCTCAGCCGTGAGCTTTGCTTTCGCTTCGGCACTCGCCCGTTCCTGGTCGAGCTTGCGTTCGGCCTCGTCGCGCCGCTTCGCTTCAGCCTCGGCTGTGGCACGCGCTGCCTGTGCGCGCTCGCCTTCGACGCGAAGGCGCTTCTCTTCCTCCAGCTTCTGCTTCATCGCCTTTGCCTCGGCCAGGCGCGCTTCGAGATCCACACGCGCTTGCTCCTTCGCGGCAGCTTTCGCAGCTGCCTTTGCCTGCGCTTGTGCGTCTGCTTCAACCTTGGCTTCGGCGGCCATTCGCAGCTTTTCTTCGGCCCGCGCCTTCGCTTCAGCTTCTGCTGCTGCCTTCGCCAGCGCGTCCGCCTCGGACTTTTTGCGGGCCGCCTCTGCCTCCTTCGCTTTGGCTTTGGCAAGAGCTGTGACTTTCGCTTCCCTTTCCGCGCGCGCTTTGGCTGCGGCTTCCGCTTTGACTGCGACAGCCAGCTCGGCCCGCGCTTTCACTTCGGCGTATTCGGCACGGACCTTCGCCTCGGTCTCGGCCTTCACCCGCGCCTCGAGCTCGATGCGCGACTTTGTTTGCGCTTCGGCGTCGGCTTTGACCTTCGCTTCCATCTCGGCGCGAACCTTCTGCTCGGCTTCTTGCCGCGCTCTTGTCTGCGTCTCGGCGTGTACTTTCTCGTCGCTTTCTGCCCTCAGCTTGGCTCCCGCATCTGCGCGAGCCTTGGCGGCGAGCTCTGTGCGCGGGTTCGCATCGGCCTCTGCGCGCGCCTTGGCGTTGGCGTCAACGTCGGCCTTCACCGTTGCGTCGGCCTTCACCGTTGCGTCGGCCTTCACCGTTGCGTCGGCCTTCACCGTTGCGTCGGCCTTCACCGTTGCGTCGGCCTTCACAGTTGCCTCCGCCTTCACCGATGGGACGGCCTGCTCGGGTGG
>JANOHG010000754.1:0-3863 GCA_031406375.1 Archangiaceae bacterium
ACCTGACCGGACGTGCGCCGGGCGAGCCGCCGCCGACGCTGTTCGAATACATCCCCGACAACGCGCTGGTGTTCGTCGACGAAAGTCATGTCACCATTCCGCATCGCCGGGGAATCGATTCCAGATGGCGCTCCGCAAGAGCATTTAGTCACTGTTGCCAGCTGGTTCGACGAAGCGGCCAATGAAGTCGTGCTCGAAGTAGTCGACACCGGCAACGGAATGGGGCCCGAAGCCGCTGCGCGCGCGTTCGATCTTCCGTTGCAGGCTCAGACGGGGATGAATGTCTTCGGACTGCCTCTGGTGCACCGGCTGGTCAGCTCGATGGGTGGTGGGATGACGATCGACAGCAGCAAGCGCTTCGGAACACGGGTGAAGGTGATGCTCGCTCCGGTGAGCGCGCAGGTTCGCCCCGCTTGACGGTCTGATTGCGTCGCCTCTTAGAAGTCCCTATGAGAGCGCCGAAATGAACGAGCGTTACGAGCCTTCCGTCATCGAGTCGAAGTGGCAGCAGCACTGGGAAGCGAAGCAGCTCTTTCGCGCGGGCCGCGAGCCGAACAAGCCCAAGAAGTACGTGCTCGAGATGCTGCCGTACCCCAGCGGCAACATGCACATGGGCCACGTGCGCAACTACCTGTTGGGCGACGTTTACGCCCGCTACTTCCAGATGAAGGGCTTCGACGTCATTCACCCGATGGGGTGGGACGCGTTCGGTCTGCCAGCTGAGAACGCGGCGATGAAAGAGGGTGTCCACCCCGCGGTGCGCACCGCGGAGAACATCAAGGGCTTCAAGGCCGAGATGCGCTCGTTGGGTTATGCGTATGACTGGTCGCTTGAGATCAACACCAGCACGAGCGAGTACTACCGCTGGAACCAGTGGTTCTTTCTCAAGATGCTCGAGCAAGGGCTCGTCTACCGCCGCCGCTCGAAGGTCAACTGGTGCACGGGCTGTTTGACCGTCATCGCCAACGAGCAGGTGAAAGACGGCGCGTGCGAGCGCTGTGGGTCGAAGGTGAATGATCGCGAGATGCCCGAATGGGCGTTTCGGATCACGAAGTATTCACAGGTGTTGCTCGACGCGCTCGACACCCTGAAAGAATGGCCTGATCGCATCATCGCCGCGCAACGCAATTGGATTGGAAGGTCAGAAGGCGTCGAAGCGCAGTTCGCGATCGAAGCCCGCGCGGAGAAGATTCGCGTCTTCACCACCCGCATCGACACCCTCTATGGCTGCACCTACGTGGTGCTGGCTCCTGATCACGCGCTCGTTTCGTCGATCACCACGCTTGAACAGAAGCCTGCGGTCGCGGCGTTCGTCGCCAAGATGACCGCCAAGTCGAAGACCGAGCGCACCGATGAGACCGCCGAGAAGGAAGGGGTCTTCACCGGCGCCTACGCGATCAATCCGTTCAACGACGAAAAGCTGCCGGTGTGGATCGCCAACTTCGTGCTCGCCGACTACGGCACCGGCGCGGTGATGAGCGTCCCAGCGCACGACACCCGCGACTACGCCTTTGCGTCGAAGTACGCGCTGCCGGTGAAGTCGGTGATCCAGCCGCTGGGCGGCATGAACGCTGAGCCGCTGAAGGCTCCGTGGACGGATGACGGAACGCTGCTGCATTCAGGTGAATACACCGGGCTCGAGTCAGCGCCGGCGCGGGTGAAGATGCGCGATGCGCTCGTCTCGATGGGCATCGGCAAAGCGATGGTCACCTGGCGCCAGAAAGACTGGGGTTTCTCGCGCCAGCGATATTGGGGCACGCCGATTCCGATCGTCTATTGCGATGCGTGCGACCCGAAGCACGAGGGCCTCGCGGTTCCTTATCAGCAGCTGCCGGTGCGTCTGCCCGACATCGACGTCAAGGAGGTGCTGACGGGCAAAGGTGAGCCGCCGCTGATGAAAGTCTTAGCGTTCGTCAACACCTCATGCCCCAAGTGCAACGGGCCTGCGCGTCGCGAGACCGAGACGATGGACACCTTCGTCGACTCGACCTGGTACTTCGCGCGCTACTTGTCGCCCGCGTTCGACCAGGGCCCCTTTGACCCCAGCGTCGCGGCGAAGTACCTGCCGGTCGACATCTACGTCGGTGGCCCCGAGCACGCGACGATGCACCTGCTGTACTTTCGCTTCTGGTACCGGGTGATGAGGCAGCTGGGCCTGGTCGCAACCGACGAGCCGGTGACGCGCTTGATCACCCAAGGAATCGTCAACGGCGCCGATGGCCTGAAGATGTCGAAGCGCGCGGGCAACGGCGTCGCGCCGTCGGCGATTGTTCAAAAGTACGGGGGTGACACCTGCCGGATGTATGTGCTCTTCGCCGGCCCACCCGAGCGCGACTTCGATTGGAGCGATGAGCAGGTCGAAGGGCAATTCCGGTTCCTCAAGCGCGTTTACGCGCTCGCATTTGGGCACCACGGCGCCTGCAGCAAGGTGGCGTTTGGCGGCGTCTACGAGGGCAAGGCGCTGGAAATCCGGCGCGCGACCCACCGGGGAATCATGAAGATCGGCATCGCGATCGAACGGCTCTCGTTCAACACCGCGATCGCCTCGATGATGGAACTCGTCAATGCGCTGTACCTTGCGCAAGTGCCGGCGAATGACGCGGAAAAGGCGGCGATGGCCGAGGCGATTCGGACCTTGGCGGTGTTGATGACACCGTTTGCTCCTCACCTCGCGGATGAGCTCGCGAGCAGCTATGGGCTGTCGACCTGCACCGTCGAGCAAACTTGGCCCACGCACGACCCTGCCCTGGTCGTCGACGACGTGTTGCCCTATGCGGTGCAGATAAACGGAAAGCTGAAATCCGAGGTCCGCGTGCCGGCGGCAGCGGGTGAAGCAGAGGTGCGCAGCGCCGCCGAAGCGGACGAAAAGGTGAATACAGCGCTTTCAGGGAAGACAATCAGGAAAGTGATTTTCGTACCGAAGCGGTTGATCAACTTCGTCATCTGAAGGTTAAACCTGGGGGGCTTTCGTGATCGGTCTATTTCTCGCAACCTTGCTCAACCTTTCGCCTGGAATTCAGCTCGCCGACAACGTGGCCGCGCGCAACGTCGCGCTCAGCGGGACGCGCTTTCCCCTGCTGTTCGTGGCCGCAGGCGACGACCGGCCGCGCCCCAGCATCGATGCAATGACGCGCGAGCAGCTGGCCGTTGAGCTGCGTCGGCTCGACAACACCGTGCCCAGCCTTGTCGGGCCAATTGTCCTGCTCAGCGTCGGGGGCGTGCTGTGCGTTCCAGGGGCGGCGCTGATGATCTACGGCATCACCACCGCCGGCGAAGCATCGTCGGTGGCGATCCTCGGCTACTTCGTCGCGACCCTGGGCGTTGCGGTGCTGACGGTTGGCGTCGTTCTCGCGCTCATCGGTGGCATCAAGCTCGCCACCCGTTCTGGATCCCGTCGCAAACATGCTGAAGACACCAACGAGGTGCGGATGAAAATCGATGAGATGGATCAAATTGTTCCACCTCCGCCGGGTCCAGACATGATGCCGCCGCCCCCGCCTCCTCCTCCGCACGCGAACCTGGTGAACCCCGCCACGATGCAGACGGTGATGACGTTCTGATTTGAGTAGACGGTGGGCTAGCACGACAGCCCGGAAGTCCGTGCATGGCTGGGCCGCCGATTCCATCCCGCTTGCTTCGTTGAGTTCCCTGCGGCGCACAGCAAGTGCGGCTCGGTCGCCCGCCTCGCCATCCGGAAGGCTCAGCTTTCGCAGTCGAAAATCACCTTGCCGACGTTCTTCCGTTCTTGAACGTAGCGGTGTGCGGCGGGCCCTTCGACCAGCGGAAACACCTTGTCGACCCGCGGCTTCACCTTTCCCTGCGCCGCCAGCGCGAGCAATTTGACCAGGTGCCCATTCATCATC
>JANOHG010000767.1:0-4395 GCA_031406375.1 Archangiaceae bacterium
GAAAGGTGACGAACGTTTGCATGGGTGGCCACGGGCATGAACGTCGGAGTAGGAAGCGCACCTCGGCGGGTATGCAGCGTGCCCGCGCGCGCACCTGAACCTGAAGTTGCGTGGAGCTCGAATCGAAGTGGAGAATTCACGCAGTCCCCTCTACGCCGCACGCTCGCGCGAAGCTGGTAAAAACCTCTGAAATCGACGCTGGGCCCGCATCAGGGTCAAATGGGTGCCCCGAGCTTGCTTCGAACGAATAAGGACGTGAATGGCCAACGATGACGAGAAGGGCGGAAGTGCTGTGGTGACCTCGCGCCGAGCGGGCATCAGTGGTTACGACGTGGGCCTTCACGCGCAGGATGATTTGGGGACCTTCGACGTCGGCCTCGCAGTCGACGGCGTCCCCGGTGCGGGTGAGTCGCTTGGATTTTTCGTGCAGGCGCCACGCGTCGGGCTGCTGCGGGTGGCTTTCGCGGTGACTCCAGAAGGCGTGACCCGCCTGGCCGCGATTGAGCGCAGGGACGAAGACGGGGCGCCACTGCCCACTTCCGGAATGGTGGCGATCGACGAGGGCCGCGCGCGCAGACTCGAGGCGCAAGCGAAGCGCTACGAGGCTGCCGTCGTGACGCTCGAGTCGGAACGTGATCAAGCAATCGCCGAGCGCGACGAAGCGAGGGACCGAGCCGCGGTGCTGAGTGAAGAAAAGGTCGAGTTGAAGCAAGCGCTTCTGCGTGAGCTCAAGGACGTCGAGCAGAAGCGGATCGCTGCGACGGAAGCACAGGCGATCGCGCGCAGCGAACTGACCGCCCAGGAGGCGCTGCGCGTTGCCGCGCTGGCCGACACCTTGGCCCTTCGTGAGGAACTGGAAGAGAAGACCGAGGCGACGCGCAAACTTGGAGACAGCGTCGCCCAACTGGAAACAGAGTTGTCGAAGGCACAGGCCGAAGGCGCCGCAGTTCAAGACTTGAGAGCCGAGCTGACCAGGATTCAGGCAGAGGTTGAAACCCTCGAGAACACATCGCGAGCAGCTGCGGTTGAGGTGGAACGCAAACTGAACGCGTTCGAAGCAGCGAAAGCAGTGGCCGCAGAGAACAGCCGGGCGGAGCAGGCGGAGCTTCATTCGCGCCTGGCCGCCGCTGATGGTCAGATGGCTGAGCTCAGGGCACAGCTGCCTGCCGCCGAGGAAGCGGCGCGAAGCGAGCGAGTTGAGCGACAGGCGCGGTTTGCGGCATCGGAAGCCGAAGCCAAGAACGCGCGCGACGCTCTGGCGACGATTCAGTCGAAGCTCGCAACTGCTGAGTCCGAAGGCGAGCAAGCCCGTGACGCGCTCGCCGCGCTTCAGACCAGTGTCGCAGCCTCCGAAGCCAACGCCGATGCGGGCCGCGATGCGCTCACCGACCTTCAGGCGAAGCTTTCTGTGTCGCAGGCCGATGCCGAAGCGGCCCATCGAGCGCTCGGAGCACTTCAAGCGAAGCTGGCTGCCTCCGAAGCCGAAGCCGTAGCCGCCCGCGATGCGCTCGCCGCGCTTCAGACGAATCTTTCGGCCGAGGCCGAAACAAACCGCGACGCGTTCGCCACGCTTCAAACGAGCGTCGCAGCGACCGAAGCCGAAGCCGAAGCCAGCCGCGCCGCGTTCGCCGCGCTTCAGACGAGTGTCGCAGCGACCGAAGCCGAGGCCGAAACAACCCGCGACGCGTTCGCCACGCTGCAGACGAGTGTCGCAGCTACCCAAGCCGAAGCCGAAGCCAGCCGCGATGCGATCGCTGCGCTTCAATCGAAGCTCGCAGGCACCGAAGCCGAACGCGATGCGGGTCAGGAAGTGCTCGCCGCGCTTCAATCGAAGCTTGCAGCCGTCGAAGCCGAGGGCAATTCAGACCGCGACGAGCTCGGCCCGATCCAATCGCAGCTCGAGGTGGCTCAGGCCGACGTTCAAGTCGCGCGCGCGGAAGCGACTGCACTTCAGTCGAGCGTGGCGTCACTCGAGGTCGCGGTTGGATTGGCCCGAGACGAAGTCACCGAGCGTGACGCAAAGCTCGCCAGTGAACACGAGACGACACAGGCGTTGCGCAACGAAGCCGCTGAACTTCAGGCAAAGCTTGGCGCGGCTGAGGAAGCCGCCATCAGCCTGCAGTCTAAATTGGTGACTCAAGGCGCTGATGACGGCGCGTTGGCTCTGCTTCAGGCGAAGTTGGAAGCAGCCGAAGTGCACGCGGCCGCGACAAAAGAAGAATTTCGCAACCAACTGCTGCGCGTCGAAGAGGCGGCGCGAAGCGAAGCCCTGTTGCTTCAATCGCAACTGCACGCCGCCGCATTCCAGGCGGAAGAGCGCGAATCGAAGGTACAGGAAATGGTCCGCCAGCTTGAGGACGCGAGTAAACTCGCCTCTGAGCGCGACGAAGCGCGCACCGTCGCCCGACAACTGCAAGCCAGCTCTGCGAAGCTCGTAGCTGAACGTGATGAAGCGCGAAACGTCGCGCGCACGCTTCACCAAAAGATGAGCTCGGGTGGCGAGCTCAAAGAGGTTCGCGACACGCTCGGAGCAGAGCGACAGATTGCCTCGAAGCTCGTGACCGACAAACAGCGTCTGCAACTGCAGATCGAATCACTGACACGGCAGCTCGACATGGAACGAGGTGCGAGGGCGAAGCTGTCGACAGAGCGCGATGCGCTGCGAGAACAACTGTCGTCCTCTGCGTTATCCAAGGACTTCGCGCGCGAGGACACTCGCCCGTACCAGCTTGGAGTGGCCTCGGCTACGCAACCCGAGATGCCGGCCGCAGTTCTTCCCCCAGAGTGGACTGACGAAAAGACCGAAGCAGGGCAGTCGCAGTTGCGGCCGACCGTTCGAACTGCGGCGAAGACCGAGCCGATGGGCGCAGTGCAACCGCCAGAGAAGAAAGACAAATGAAGCGAGCGGCGCTGGTCTCGATGTTGGTTGCGTGCGTCGCCCAGGCAGAAGATCTCGCGGACTGGGCGGCCTGGCAAGAGGCCTACGAGTTCGACTGCAATGCGCCGTTCGCACTCGTCGGAAAGCCTCACCTCGCGAGCGTGGGCGACTACAGCTACGAGTTCGCAGGAGGAACGGTGCGGGTGCGAAGGAAGACCCCCCGAAAAGAGCCGGGCACGGCGAGAATCGGAGTGCTCGCAGGAATCAAGGACTTCGAGCCAGAGACGAAGGAAGCGCTGGCGAGAGTCCTTGCGCAGTTCGAAGCAGCAGACGTCGAGATGGTGTTGGTAGGTGGCGACTCTTCCGAGGCCCCCGATGTGCTCGATCAGATTTATGGCTTTCTCGTTGAGAGCACGCAGCGGCCTATTCTGACCGTCGCGGGCAACACTGAGCGGGGTGGAGCGCACAACTACGCCATCGCGAAACAGCGCAAGGCGGGAAAGCTGAACCTGATCAACATGGGGCTGACGCGGCGGTACGACGGTGAAGGGGTCGATGTCGTGTCTTTGTCCGGGTACCACGACAAGCGGTACCTGCACGTCACTGGAGGCTGCCTCTACACCGACAAAGCCATCGCCGAGACCGCGGCGGCGGCACGTGCCAGCGATGATCCGGTGGTGCTGTTGACCCATGGGCCGCCGAGACAGGCCGGAGGTCGAGCACTCGACTACGTGCCACAGATTGGCAATGTCGGAAACCCCGCGCTCAGCACGTTGATCAAGGACGCGAAGATTCCGTTTGGGGTCTTCGGCCACATTCTAGAAGCGGGTGGCTACGCCACCGATCTGGCGGGCAAGATTCTTCCACCCCAAAAGCCCGCCAAGGCGCTGTACCTGAATCAAGGTTCGGTGAATCCGTTGCCTTGGAAGATGAATGACGGAACCACAAGCTACGGATTGGCGGCTGTGCTGACCGTGCGCGGGTCGACCGCGTCGTATGAAGTGTTTCGGTTACCGAAGCCCCTTCCAGCGAAGGTCCCGTGACCCGCGCGACGGCGGCGATTGTCTGGATGGCGTTGGGGTGTGGCGCAGACAACACCTCGTCGGCCGATGCAGGCGGAAGTGAGCTGACCGCGGGGCTGGTCGCGGCGCACAACGCAGTGCGCGCGGCCGCCAATGCGAGCCCTGCCCTGGCTGCCGTGAGCTGGAATGCGGAGTCGGCCGCCATCGCATCCAGCTGGGCACAGGGCTGCAGGTTCATGCACAACCCGGCAAGAGGGGCGCATGGCGAGAACATTTTCGCGGGCACTGGCTCGGGTTGGACAGGGACCCAAGCAATCACCTCGTGGGCGACCGAGAAGGATGACTTCAATCTGGCAACCAACACTTGTGCGGCTGGAAAAGTATGCGGGCACTACACCCAGATTGTATGGCGCAGAAGCGTGCAAATCGGCTGCGCTTCGCGCACCTGCACCGCGAACAACCCATTCGGAACAACCGAGTCGTGGACGCTTTGGG
>JANOHG010000842.1:0-1613 GCA_031406375.1 Archangiaceae bacterium
CCGATCGGCCTCCGCGCGATCCTGAAAGGCCGAAAGCTTAAGAGTGAAGTTCCCGTCAGCCGATGTCTCGGGGTTGAGGTCAGGCTTTTGAGCGCGCGCAATTGCGTCGCGCAGTGCTCCCGCGTCTTCGTTGATGCGGGTTGCGATGGCCTCCACTTTGGGCAGCTCAGGCGGCGCCTTCGGAGTGACCACTGGCACTTCGAAGGGTTTGGGGGCCTCGGCGACGACGATGGGTAACGGCTTGGGAGCTTCGAACGGTTTGGCTTCAACGATGGGGTCGGGCTTCCGCGTCAGCTCGTCCTGAAACGTGAGCGAGGCATCTTTCTGCATCGAATCCATCGCCGCCGCACGCTGGTCGAGCGCGCTCAGTAAATCTGGAGCGTGCGCAGTCTGACCGTCCACCGAAAGCTTCTTGCCGACGACGACTCCGAGCGCGAAGACGGCCGCGACGGCGATCATTCCCGAAACGGTGAGGCTGACGATTTGGCGATTATCGAGCGACAGCTCGTACTTCTCTTTCATTCGGTGAGCGTCACGCATCTGATGTTTGAACCTTTTCATGGAGCCGGCAACAACGAGATCAGAACGGTAGCTCGGTGTGTCACAGCGTCAACTTCACGCCATCAGCATGCGTCTGATCCGCTGTCAGTCACGCAATCCACCCACCCCCCAACACCTGAGCTCCTTGGTAGAAGACCGCGGCTTGACCGGGCGTCACGGCACGGGCGGGCACGTCGAGCTCGACAGCGAACGTCCCATGCGGCTCGTGCTCGAGGCGAGCAGGAGTTCCGCTGTGGCGGTGCCGAATCTTCACCGTCAGCTCGCAGCCCACTGGCGCCTTGCCCCCTACCCAATGTGGGCGAAGGAGGTGAAAGCGCTGCCGTTCGGTCTCAACGACCGGCCCGACGACGACCCGCTGCGTCGCCGAATCGATTTGCTGGACGTAGAGCGGCTCAGACGAGTTCACCCTGAGGCCCTTGCGCTGCCCGATGGTGAACTTGTGAACCCCGTCGTGCTCGCCAAGCACCCTGCCCTCACGATCGACGATCTCGCCCTTCGGCTGCGGGCCAGCGATCTTCTCAACGAACTTTGCGTAGTCGCTGTCAGGGACGAAGCAGATTTCCATGCTCTCGGGCTTGTGGGTGGTGAGCAGCCCGTGGCGTTCGGCAACAGCGCGAACTTCGTGCTTCGTCATCGCGCCGACTGGGAATGCGAGATCTTTGAGCTCGTCCTGACCCAGAGTGAAGAGGAAGTACGATTGGTCTTTCGCATCGTCAGCGCCCCGCTCAAGCACGTACTGACCGCTTTCTTCCCGAATCTGCGCATAGTGTCCTGTCGCGAGGCGCGCTCCCAACGCTCGCGCGCGCTTGAGCAGAAACCCAAACTTCACGTCCTGGTTACAGGCAACGCAGGGAATCGGCGTTCGACCACCCAGGTACTGCTGAACGAAGGGGTGAACCACGCGTTCCTTGAAGAGCTCTTCGACATTCGCGACGTAAAAGGGGATGTCGAGCTTCTCTGCGACCGCCCGCGCATCATCGATGTCCTCGGGGCTGCAGCAACTGCCGCACTGGGCGCGCGACTCGTAGCTCCAAACGCGTAAGGTGATCCCC
>JANOHG010000889.1:0-2278 GCA_031406375.1 Archangiaceae bacterium
TGGCAACATTCACCACCCCCAGCGAGGCGCGCGCCATCGTGCCTGCCTGATCCGGATTTCCGAGCACCGCGTCTCGTAGGCTGCTGCCTTCGTCGCGATGATTGGCAGCTGCCCAGCGGTGAACGAGCTTGGGAAAGTCGAGCTGGTAGGCGTGCTGATCGCGCGGCGTGTACGGACACTGCACTTCGCACAGCTTGCACTGGAAGCACTGCTCCATCACCCTGTCGGTCTGACTCTCTGTCAACCGGGTGACGTCGCCCTCGTGCGTGTCGTCGAGCAACTTGAAGAGCGAAGGGAAGACGTCGCAGTACTTGAAGCACATCCGACAGCCGTGACAAACGTCGAACACCCGATCGATCTCTTTTTGAAGAAGCGACCCATCAAAGTAGCGCGGATCTTCCGGGTCGTAGGTCAACCCATCGGTCGGCGCGTAAGAGATCGGCTTCTTGGATTCGGACATGAACACCTCGTCGAGAGATTCAAATACGAACGGCGGCCTCCTTCACGCAGAAGGCAGACCGCCGCGGCCTTGCGCCAGCTCTTTTCAGCTCAGGGTGTCGAGCATCTTCTGAAACCGGCCCGCATGGCTTTTCTCTGCCTTCGCAAGCGTCTCGAACCAGTCGGCCACTTCGGGGAAGCCTTCGTCGCGCGCGGTCTTCGTCATGCCCGGGTACATGTCCGTGTACTCATGCGTTTCGCCTGCAATCGCCGCCTTGAGATTGAGCTTCGAGTCGCCAATCGGAAGCCCCGTCGCCGGATCGCCGACCTTCTTGATGTAGTCGAGATGACCATGCGCGTGGCCCGTTTCCCCTTCGGCCGTGTCGCGGAAGTTCGCCGCCACTTCGGGGTAACCCTCAACGTCGGCGACCTTCGCGAAGTAGAGGTAACGGCGGTTCGCCTGCTACTCGCCGGCAAAGGCGGCCTTCAGGTTTTCATGTGTTTTGCTGCCCTTGAGTTCTTTGGCCATGTCGGTTTGCTCCTGCTTGGGTTTGACTGCTTCGGGATCACGACTTGGCTTGGCTGCAACGCCGGCAAAGTCCGTGAATGTGAATATTCAGATACTCGGGTTGAAAACCATTGAGACTTCCCGGCGCCTTTACCGCCGAAAGCGTCTCGTCATCAAAGTCTTCAACCGCATTGCAAAGGCGACAAACCAGGTGGTGGTGGGGAGCCATGTTGGGCTCGTAGCGCTTGGTATCGCCAATCGACGGCAGCTCGGATGCGAACCCGAGATTAACCAGCGTGTCGAGCGTCTTGTAGATGGTCGCGAGCGAAATGCTCGGCATCTGCAGTCGAACGCGCGCGCAAAGCGCTTCAGGGCTGGGGTGATCGTACGACTCGAGCAGCGCGCGATAGATGCCCAAACGCTGGGGAGTCATGTTCATCCCCGCCGTCCGGCACTTGGCCACCAACTCGTCGACGCGCGCGGCGTGCTCTTTCGGGCTGCGTTCCACAGGTGGAGAGATATTCTCCAGGAAGAAGTCTTTGTCCACCCAAAATCGCTGGGTAGATGTGCCCACCCTTGTGGGCACCCCTGTTCACGCCTGTATTCACCGTTGATGTGGTTTCAGAGCTTGGCACGATGGTCAGACCCCGCCCCCGGCTGCTCGCGCACTTCGTTCAGACAACCGCTGGTGATGAGACAGCCCCGCTTAATGACGATGCTTTTCGCATCCGCCCAACGCGGCATTTCAACCTAAGCACACACCTGCCCATAGCTCTTTTCGCGACTGTCACGTCGTTTGCATAGCCGCGCACACAAAGACCGACCGACAAGGGAGCGTAAGCGTGAAACACTCATTCACTTTCGAATCGCAAGGCTATGACAGGTACCTCTTTCGCCGTGCGATTCTGCCCGGGCTGGGTTGGGGAGCAGGAGCAGTTGGACTGTTGTTCGCGATTTTTACCCTGGTGAGGTGACGAGCACCGATGCGTGACCAGGCACTTCACATTGTGAACAGCCTGGTGACAAATCACAGGGCAAGCGACAGCAGCTTTCGGTTTGCTCAGGACTGGGTGAGGCACAACAGCATGCTCACCTGGCCCGACCGCGTATTCAAAGACACCTTGATGCTGCGGTGGTCGAGCACCGCCGGTGCGACGGCGAGCGCGGTCGAAGGCGTTGAGAGCTGAATTGAGTAGCCTTCTTCGAGCAGTGCACCCGTCGCGTTTCCCAGGATGATGTTCGCCAGTTCTCCTAGGGCGTCTCGGCACTCGGGCGAATCGAACTCAGGAGCAACCTCGGTCGCGAGCATCCGACTCGCAATTTCGCGAGCGA
>JANOHG010000905.1:0-2250 GCA_031406375.1 Archangiaceae bacterium
ATGGGCACCAGCGGCCGACAGTGGGTGCTCGATGTTCGCCGCATCGATCAACAGGCCAAGGGTCCTGTTCACGTCAAGCGCACCTTGTCCGGTGGCAGCCGCATCGCTCCGGCCGACGAACTCGTCTTCATCGAGCTTGCCCGCTTCGAGCCGCGGTACGACTCGAAGATGGTGGTCGCTGACGAAGATCTCGCCAACCTGCTCGAGCTGTTGAAAGCACGAAAGGTGATTTACCGCGGCACCTCGCTGGTGTTCACCGAAGAGCCCGCGCGTCCCGTCATTCGTCTCGAAAACAAGACCGACGGCGCCACTGCCCGCATCGACATTCAATTGCCCGACGGGACGACGCTGTTGCTCAAAGACGTGGCGGTGATGTCGGGCCGGCGCAGTTGGGTGTTGGCAGGTCAACAGGCGCTGGTGCTCGAGCCGGATTTTCCGCCCCGCATCCTGCGCAAATGGCTGCTCGAGCCGGCAATGGTGTTTCCGCCCGATCAGCTCGATCGCGTGCTCTCGTTCTTCGCCGCGCATCTTCCGCGTTTTCGGATGAGCCTGTTGGCCGACGGCCTCGAGGTCGATGACAAGTGCGAGCCGAAGTTCGTGCTGACGCTCGAGGGAACCGCCGAGCGGGTCAAGGCGCAGCTTGCCGGACGCTATGGTACCAACGTCACCGTTCCGGTTTCTCCTTCGGCGCAACACCTGGGCTATGCCAGTGGCGGCTCGGGAAATGAACGAAAGCTCTACCTGCGGCAGGAAGTGCTCGAGCGTGCAGCTGGCAAGCTTCTGACTGAACAGGGCTTCCGCTTTGATCAGACCAACCTCGCCTACGAAGCCACCGGCGACGCCGCGCTCGATTTCTGGGCGCACAACCGATCGACCCTGCCCAAAGAATGGGAACAGTTCGCTGCTGCGGCTCCAAAGGTTCGAGTCCGGCCGAAGATCAAGCCGAGGATTCGCGTCAACATGTCGGGCGTCAACTGGTTCGAGCTCGACGCAGACTTCGTCACCGACGATCAGTCGGTTGACCTCGGCGCCGTTCGGATGTGGCTCGACTCAGGCCGCCGCTTCATCGCGCTCAAAGACGGCACCTTCGCAGAGGCGGATCTGGGTGAACTGCGCGCCGCGGCCGATTTGCTCGAAGAAGCAGGCGCGGCGCCAGGAAAGCAGAAAACCAAGCTGCCGCTGTTTCACGCGCCGGCGCTCGACTTGCTCGCCGCGCTGGGCGAAGTCGAGATTGACGCCAAGGCCCGAAAGGCGATGGCTGAGCTCAAAGAGATTGACGGGATCCCCGCCGTCAAGGCGCCCGCAATGCTTCAGGCGACGCTTCGGCATTATCAAGAAGCGGGGCTCGCGTGGCTCTGGTTCCTTCACCGCCATGGGTTGTCGGGGGTGCTCGCCGACGACATGGGCCTTGGCAAGACGGTGCAAGCGCTGAGCTTGTTGTTGAAGACGAAGGACGAGCTGGGTTCCGCGCCGACGCTGGTGGTGGCTCCCACCAGCGTGCTCGCCAACTGGGAACGGGAAATCGAAAAGTTCACTCCGGGCCTGACGTGCGTGACCTGGCATGGGCAGGATCGCCACGAGAAAGTCGAACAGCTTCAGGGCGTGGACGTGGTGCTGACCAGCTACGCGTTGATTCGCCGCGACGTCGAAGAGCTGAAGAAGGTGAAGTGGCGCACCGTCGTTCTCGACGAAGCCCAGAACATCAAGAACGCAGACTCGGCGACGGCGCAGGCATGCAAGTCGATCGAGGCCGACACGCGCTTGGCGCTCACCGGCACCCCGCTTGAGAACCGCCTCACCGAGCTGTGGAGCTTGTTCGACTTCCTGATGCCTGGCTTTCTCGGAACCGCCGACGCCTTTCACGATCGCTTCGAGCACCCGATCATGATTCAGGCCGACATGACGGTTCGCGATCGGCTCAAGAAGCGAATCCACCCGTTCATCCTTCGACGCCTGAAGACCGAAGTGGCAAAGGACCTTCCACCCAAGACCGAGACCGTCGCGTGGTGCGAGATGGAGCCCGGTCAAGCCGCGCTGTACCAGGAAGTACTCGAAGAGAGCCGCCGCAAGGTCTTCGATACCATCGAGAAGGTGGGCTTCAACCGCTCGCGCGTCTCGATTTTGGCGGCGCTGATGAAGCTGCGGCAGGTCTGCTGCGATCCGCGGGTGCTCAAGCTTCCACCCGGCACGGTGCTGCCGCCGTCAGCCAAGCTTTCGCGCTTTGGGGACCTGGTTGATGACCTCGTCGCC
>JANOHG010000909.1:0-8937 GCA_031406375.1 Archangiaceae bacterium
TCAATCCGATGCCGAGGCCGAGCTGCACGATGCGGCGGCTTGGTACGAAGAGCTCGACCTCCTGCGGAAGATCGCTGCTGCGATGGGGCTCAAGCTGAATGTTGATTTTACGCGTCGACCCGCGCGCGGGCCAGCTTGAGCGAAGTGATCATCCGCTTGGGAACGAGCCCCCGAAACCCTTACTTCCGCAGGCCCAGGAGTCGCCGCAGCTCGACCGCCGGGCGGCGGCTCACCTCGACCACCGCGCCGTCGCTCATCCGCACCACCAGCGTCGCGTTGTTGTTCTCGAGCGCCACGACCGCATCCAGCCGCACCAGCCCGGAGCGGTGAACGCGAAAGAAGCCCAGCTCTGACAGTCGCTTCTCGAGCGCGTCCAGGCTCTCGCGCAGCAGCAGCGCTTCGCCGTCGAGCGTGAACTCGGTGTACTTGTCGGTCGCACGAAACGCGCTCACCTTCCGGGCATCGATGAAACGCGCCGTCCCACTCTCGTGCACGATCAGCTGGTGGCTCGCGGCGGGTGCCACCTTCGCGGCCGCCGTCCGCCGATGCACACGTTCCAGCGCGCGCTCGAGTCGGTCTTGCCGCACCGGCTTGATCAAATAGTCGACCGCGTCGAGATCGAACGCAGCGGCCGCGAACTGCACGTGCGCCGTCGTGAAGATGATCGGAGGCATCCCCGGCTTCTCGGCCAGCGCGAGCCCATCGAAGCCCGGCATCTCAACGTCGAGCAGCACGACGTCCGGCTTGAGCTTCGTGATCTGCTCGAGCGCGGCGCTGCCGTTCTGAGCCTCGCCCACGACGACCACGTCCACGACGCGCGCGAGCATTCGAATCAAGCGCACGCGCGCTAGTTCTTCATCGTCGACGACCAGGATCTTCACGCCTGCTCTGCCCTCGGAACCCGCACCTCGCACTCGAAGCCGCCGCCGACCCGCGCTCGCGTCAAGAATGCCCCCGCGTCGCCGAACGTCAGAGCGATCCGCTCGCGTACGCTGCTCAACCCGGTGCGATTTCCTTTTCGAGTCGAACCGCCCGGCCCGACGCCGTCGTCCGACACCGTGAGGACGATCGCGTTGCCCTCGGCGCGGCCGGTGATCTTGATCTCCCCGCCCTGCTCGCGGCTCCCCAGCCCGTGCAGCACCGCGTTCTCGACCAGCGGCTGCAACAACATCGGAGGCAGCACCGTTTCGAGGAGCTCGGGGCTCACTTCGATCGTCGAGCGCAACCGCGCGCCAAACCGAGCTTGCTCGATGCCCAGGTAGTCGCGCACCGCGTCCAGTTCGTCCCCCAAGCGAACTGAGCCGCGCTGTCCAGCGGAGATCGCGTACTGCAGCACGCCCGACAAACGCTCGATCGTCGCCTCGGCAAGGTCCGGCTGTTTGTGCACAAGGCTCGCAACCGCGTTGAGCGTATTGAAAAGGAAGTGCGGGTTCATCTGCGCCTGGAGCGCCGCGAGTCGATTCCGAAGTGCGTCTTCAGCACTCGCGAGCGCCCGGTCGGACTGAACGCGGGAGCGCGCCGCGACGATCGCCGCTGCCCTTGCTCCAACGAGGTAGAGGGTCGCGATTCCAACCGAGCCATAGAGGACGAAGGTGATCAGGTTCTCGTCGACCGCGTGTCCGAGAGCTCCGATCCACGGCAGCAGAATCAGCAACCCAATCACCACCGACGATGCAGCGACCACGGCAACCGCCGCGTGGGCGAGCCACGGGGGCCGCACAATCACGAGCAACCTGGGTGCGCTCCAGTTGACCGCTGCGTGCATCAAACCACCGATGAGCACGGTGCAAAGACTCGTCGCAAGCAGACAGCCCGCCGCGTGCATCAGCGAAGGGGGGCTCGAACCGAGCGGCAGCGTCACCAGGGTAATCAGCGGCGGCGTGACGGTCAGTGCCAACAGCGCCCCACGGGCGAGGAAAGGCTCACGCGGGGTCATAGGTAGATCTTGCCTCTACAGCGAGTTGAGAACCTTCGGCTCTCGTAACACACCCGCGGACGGGCTTCCGAATCCGCGCGAACCGTTCATCGCGCGCACCCTTCCGCTCGTCGCGGTCGGTGACGCTCATCGCATCAAACCACCCCTCCGGGGCATCGAAGGGATCGGATCGGGCCCGACCGTGCATCTTGTTGGGACCTCACCCCGGAGAATCCGATGCCCCGAAGTCTGATCGCCGCCTTCCTCACGCTGGTCACCCCCACGCTCGCCGCCGCCGCGCCTGTGCCGCTCGAGCACGAGCACGAGCAAAGACCACTGCACGCCTTCGTTGGGCTCGGCTACCAGGCGAGTCCGGGCGGCACCGGCGCCAACGTCATCGGTGGGCTGAGATACGGGATGGGCAAGCACCTCGCGCTCAGCTTCGACGCTGGCTACGGGGTGCTCAGCAGCAAGCAGGATCGGTGGTGGCTGATGCCGGCAGTGGCGGTAGTCGTCCCGACGCAGGTCGTGCGTCTCGATTTCGGAGTGGGTCTTGGCCTCGGCACCTCGTCGGGCTTCAGCACCTGGGACGACATGGCTGCCGACCGTACGCTCTGGGCATCACAAGGCGTGCCGACCGTTCGAGGACATGCGGTGGCTGCGTTCACACTCACTCCAAGGTTCGAGCTGTTCGCGCGCGTGGACGTCTCGTCGCAGCTGCTCGAGGGCAACACGCTCGGCTGGCGCACCGGCGATGGGCCGCTCCGCAACGCCGACACGATGTGGATCAACCTCGCGATCGGCGGCCAGTTCCGGTTGCTCTGACCAGTCGAACGCTTCGAACGATGTCGCTCAAGGCCGTCCCTTTTCCCTTCAACCGATTCAAGGAGCTCCCAATGAAGAAGTTCTCTCTGATTATCGCCGTCCTCGCCTCCACCATCGCCGCCGCCGAGCCGCAGCTCACTGAGCCCATCGAGCTGACTCCGGTCGATCCGGGCCCACAGAAGCTCGGCGTCTTTCTTGGACTGGGTTACCTCGGCAGCCCCGGAGCAAGCGGTTCGGCCGTCAACGCCGGCGTGCGACTGGGGCTGGGCAGGCATGCCGCGCTCGGCTTCGATCTCGGGTGGGGACTCATCACCGCGTCGCCGATCGTGCACGACCGTTGGTGGTTGATGCCGACGGTGGCGTTTGTCATTCCGGTGGGCCGAGTGCGGTTCGATCTCGGCGCGGGCGTCGGCCTCGCGACCTCTTCCGGCTACTCCGACATCGCCGAATTCTTAGGCGCGCCGTTCATGCCCGACTGGGCGTTTCAGCTGGTTCCAGCCGCGCGCGGGCACGGGATGGCCACGGTTCAGCTCACCGACACTTTCGATGGGTTCGCGCGGCTCGACGTCGGGTCGCTGCTGCTCGACGGCAACACGATCGGCTTTCGCGATGGCAACCCGCGCCCGTCAATCATGGACACGATGTGGATCAACCTCTCCCTGGGCGTCGCATTCAGGCTGCTGTGACTTCTGTTCAGAACGCAAGCTCGGCTGCAGTCGGTCGCCTCGATGAATCTTGGACACGTTTTGGACACTTTCAAGAAACCAAGGATCCGTAGAACGAAGGTCCCACCGGCTAACCACCGATGGGGCCTCACGAAACTCCATGCGCGATAGTAGGTACGCCGCTGAAGTTGCCCGCGAACGGGTATTGCCTCTGAGGCAAACCGACCGTTCTGTCGGCAGAAGCCGACGATGGTGGCAAATATGCCACCGCTTGCTATTCTCTCAGAGTGCCTGTCGTCATTGACACCAACGTGTTCATCGGGGCCTGCTTGGGCGGTGGCCCATCGAGCAGCGTCGTCGGGGCCTGCCTGCGTGGCGACCATGTGCCATTGATGGGCGCCGCTCTGCTGGCTGAATACGAAGCTGTGCTTGGTCGAGCTCTTTTGTTCAGGAAGTCTCGACTGAGTGAAGTCGAACGATACGAACTGCTCGACATCTTTCTGGGTGCGTGCCGGTGGACCCGCATCTATTTCGGTTGGCGTCCGAACCTCCCAGACGAAGCCGATAACCATCTGGTTGAGCTCGCGGTGGCCGGCGGAGCCACCCACATCGTCACGCACAACGTCCGTGACCTTGTCTCGCGAGATCTCAAGTTCCCAGACCTTGCCGTCGTTACACCCAGCCAGTTCTTGAAGAAGAAGGTGAAGACATGAGCGCATTGACCGTTCGACTCCCCGACGACAAGTACCGCCGTCTCAAACAGCTCGCAAAGCGGCGCGGCACCAGTGTCAATCGCCTGATCGATGAGATGACCACGCTCATGATTGCCGAGTTCGACGCCGAGACCCGCTTTCTGCTTCGCGCGAAGCGTGGCCGTGGCCGAACCGAGCGCGGGCTCTGGTTGCTATCGAAAGCAAAGCCCCGATGACGAAGCACAGTGCAATCAGGGTCAAGGTCGCGAGCCGGCGCCTCCAATCGCATTCTCTGGTTCTGTTGGGACGTGGTGGCATCAGCTCGTGGACGACCAACCTGAAACACAACGTCGTGAACGTGGACGACCAGCGTGCCGAAGTCGGTCGCCTCGACGAATCTTGGACACGTTTCGGACACTCTCAAAAAACCGAGCAGCCATAGAACGAAGGCCCCACCGGCTAACCACCGATGGGGCCTCACGAAACTCCATGCGCGATAGTGGATTCGAACCACTGGCCTTCGGCTTCGGAGACCGACGCTCTATCCAGCTGAGCTAATCGCGCGAACGACGCTGAGCCTCGTAGTTGAACCCAACTGCCCAAGCAAGCGTGCTCACACAGCTGGCAGTCGCGGAGCCAGCCTTCGGAACCCGACCGCCATCACCAGCCAGATCACCGTCAGCAGCGCGAGCCCGAGGATCATCGGCGACAGCGACTCTTTGAACCCCTGGATCAGCACCAGCGGAAGCACGTCGGGCTTTTGCCACTCTTCCATCTTGTTGATGGTCGCGAAGACGGCCGTGAGGTCCACGACGAAACCAAGCATGCTCGACGCCATCGCGGCCACACTCAAGCTCACGATCGCGCCGATCTTCCGCTTGTCAGGAGAAATCGCAAACCGCACCGCGGCCACCAAGGCGACCAGACCGCAGACCACGACTCCAATCATCGGGACACCGCCAGCAAGTAGGAACTCGATCATTTGTGTGACTCCTTGAGGTTTTGAACGCACGCGCCCAATCAACGTGACAAGAAAGATCTGTTGTCACACCCCCGCTGCTGCGGAGTTGATGTCTTCCAGTGGACGCCCCGGCACATCCAAGCCTCGTCACCCGCCTGAAGAGTGGCGACGCTGGCGCGTTCGATGCGGTCTACCGCGAATACCATCCCCGCCTCTATTCCTTCCTCTGGCGTCTGACCCGGCGCCGCGAGATCGCCGCCGAGCTGTGTCAGGAAAGCTGGCTTCGTCTGGCGGCTGAAGCCGCCTGGCTCAAGGACGACACCCACCTCACCGCTTGGCTCTTCACCGTCGCTCGCAATCTGTTTCTTTCCCACCAGCGCTGGAGCTTGATTGACGGCTCACGCCTCGCGGAAGCCACCCTGTGGTCGAAGGGTCGCCAGCACGAGTCGACTCCGGAAACCGAGGCAATGGCTTCGCAATCCCAACGCACGGTGGACGCCGCGCTCGCCGCGCTGCCGGTGAAGTACCGCGAGGCGGTGCTGCTGGTGTGCGTCGAACACTTCGAGCCGTCTGACGCCGCGCGGATCATCGGCATCACCCCAGAAGCATTTCGCCAACGACTTTCCCGCGCGCGAGACCAACTTCGAACGGCGCTCGATGCTGGAGCAAAACAATGAGCCCACCGGATCCCGTGGATGATCTCCTCGAATCATTAAAGCCAGCCGAACCGCCCACCGACACTCAACCGCAAGCCGACCGCGCATTTCGCAACCACGCGGCAGAATCGAAGAAGCGCTCGGCTTCTGCGTGGCGCGTCTGGGGACGGTGGGTCGAGCCGACGCTGGTTTCGATTTTCGTCGTGTTGTTCGTCGTCTGGGCCTTTCGCCGGGTCTTCAGCGAATGAGCAGGTCGTGTAGATTCCGCGGGTGATCACCCTCGAAGGAACCTTCGTTCGACTCGTTCCGTTGGATTTCGGCCACGCGAGCGCGCTCCTCTCCGCGGCCTTGGAGAATCGGTCGACCTACCACTTCACGTTTGTTCCGCGCGACGCGATCGAGATGCGCAGGTTCATTCAATTGGCGCGCGACGACGCTGACAAAGGCTCGTCAGTTCCCTTCGCGACCGTCGACGCGCGCACCGAGCGCCTGGTGGGCTCGACCCGCTTCATGAACGTCGAACGCTGGCACGACTACTTCGCGCCGCCTCCAACCCGCGAATCTGCGCCAAGCGCTCTCGAGATCGGCAGCACCTGGCTCGCGGCATCCGCGCAGCGAACGGCGATCAACACCGAAGCAAAGCTGCTGATGCTTCGCCACGCATTCGAAGTCTGGAAGGTTCACCGGGTGACCCTGAAGACCGACGCCCGAAATCTCAGATCGCGTGCGGCAATTCAGCGCCTCGGCGCCAAACCCGACGGCGTGCTGCGCGCCTGGCAGCTCGCGAGTGATGGGGGTCCGCGCGACACCGCGTTCTTTTCGATTCTTCAGGCCGAATGGCCGATCGTCTGCGCACGCCTCGAGCAAGCGTTGAAGATTTCGTGATCATCGGTTGTTGATGCGCCGTCCGCGCAACAACAGGTTGGACAGGCACATCAGCTTGGTTGCTGGCTCACGAGTGATGAGTACCCCGTACAGTAGGCACTCATGCTCACCGTTCGAAGGTTCTGCGGGGTGATGGTGAGGTCTCCTCGAGATCCCGCTCATCAGCTCAGGCTTCCCTCGCCAGCAAAGCCCGCGGGCAGCAGGCGTGTGCGGCATGCGTTTTCATCGGCCCATCAGCTCAGAAACCGTCACCGGTTCAAGCCTGCGGGCGGAAAGCGTCTGTAGCAACGTCGGTAACCATCGCACCGTTGCTTCGCGCAGCTTGCTCGAGCCGCCGCGCAGCCCGTCATGGAGGACGAGAATGTCGCCAGCGTCCGCGTGATTCGCCAGCCGCCGCGCGCGCGCTTCATCAAGGGCCCACGCTCCATCTCGCGCCGCCCCTGACCACATCACGACCTCAAGATTCAGGGCGCGCGCCGCGGCATGTACCGGTGGGTTGCGAATGCCGACGGCCGGTCGATACCACCGCGAAGCAGTTCCGATTGCCGCGAGCGAAGCCTGACATCGCCGCAGATCCTCGGTGAGCGCGGTGGCCGAGAAGAGGTGGCGGCCGGTGTTGTGACTGAACGTGTGATTGCCAAGCTCATGTCCAGCGGCAACGAGCGCGCGCGCCACTTCGGGGTGCTGCTCGACGAGCTCTCCGATGCAGAAGAAGGTCGCTTTTGTCTTCGACTTCGCGAGCACCTCGGCGATCTGCAAAGTGAAAACCGGGTGAGGACCATCATCAAAGGACAGCGCCACGCGAGGCGCCGCGCGCGGGCCGTGAGAATGCTGCGGGCCGAACAGCGCCACCTTCGGGTGGAACATTCCAACTGCTACCGCGGTCAACCCAGCGCCCGCCACCGCTCCGGCGAGCGCTTCGATCATCGCCGCCTCAGCTCGACGGTCGCCTCTGCGCCTCCGAGCGAATACGAGTGCAGCGTCACGCGCGTGGACGGCGCGAGGTTCCGGGCCGCGCCGACGAGGTTGATCATCCCCGCAGAGGGATTCACCGCGGTGCCCGCGGGTGGGGCGTGCGTCCATTCGAGCATCGCCGTCGACCTGCTCGACACCTTCACCGAGCTGATTTCGAGCTCGCCGTCTTCGATTCCCAACAGAACCGCGCCTGCACCTTCTGAAGGAACCCAGGGAGCCCCCAGTGCCTTGAACGCCGCTTCGAGCGTGGGCACGATCTCGTCTGCGCACACCACCAGCACCTTCGCGCACCGACGCATCGCGAGCAGATCAATGCCCTGGCGCAGCGCTGCCTCAGCGGAAATCTCGCGCGAGGTGCAGGTCAAACAGGGGCCGGTGATCTTCAACGCCAGGCTGATCTGCCCAGCAGGTGAGTGGTGCACCGACTGATGGAATGAGGTCGGACTGCCGAAGCCCGCACCGCGCAGCGCGATGCCCTCGAGGAAATCCACCGTTGCCTGTAATCCGCCGTAGCCCGTTCCGACGACCAGCCCGAGCCCTTCAACTGAATGATTTCCCAGGGCGAGCCGCGCCACCTGAAGCGCCATTCGATCGACCCGGGGCAGCCGACGCACCGTCTTTTCCGCCTCGTCGCCGATCTGCGCCACCCGCGTTTGCCCTTCGGGAGGTGCGACCGACGCAAGTCCTTGAATCGACGCCGCGGTCAAGGCGCGCGCTCCAGCACCAAGACTGCGTTGTTTCCGCCAAAACCAAACGAGTTCGAAACCACTTTCGAGACGGTCGCCGCACGCGTCGCGGCGCTCAGCGGCTCGAAGCCGATCGCAGGATCAACTTCCTCGAGGCCGACGTTGCCAGGCAGAAAGCCGTCGCGAATCACCAACAGGCTGATCGCCGCCTCGAGCGCTCCGGCCGCGCCCAGTGAGTGGCCGGTGACTCCTTTTGTCGAACTCACGGGCGGCATTCGCGCGCCGAACACCGCTCGCAGCGCGAGGCCTTCTGCTTTGTCGTTGGCGGGAGTCGCGGTGCCATGGGCGTTCACGTAGTCAATTTCTTCTGGCGGGCACCCTGCATCGGCGAGGGCGGCGCGGATCGCCGCAATCGCGCCCAACCCTTCTGGGTGCGGCGCCGTCATGTGGTGCGCGTCTGCCGAGCAACCCCACCCCGTCACCATTCCGAAGATCGTCGCTCGTCTCTCACGTGCGGCTGCGATCGGCTCGAGCAGCAAGAACGCCGCCGCTTCGCCCAACGACAGCCCGTTGCGCGCGCGATCGAACGGCCGGCACGCGGTGCTCGACAGCAGCTTGAGCGAATGAAATCCGGCCCAGGTCAGCCGACACAGCGAGTCGACGCCACCGGCGAGCGC
>JANOHG010000931.1:0-3622 GCA_031406375.1 Archangiaceae bacterium
CGCGTCTGCTGCTCCCAAAGACTGAAGGCTGAACGGCACCACGCAGAACGCGTGGTAGGCGTCAAGCAGCACCTCGGCTCCGCACTGGCGAGCATGGGCAACCAACGCGTCGATCTTCGGCACGCAGCTCGCCGTCTCGAACAGCACCGTTGACGTCAACACCCCAGCGGTGCGCTCAGAAGTTGCCGCCGCGAGCCGTTCGCAAAGCGTGGCCACCGGCAACGCTTCGACCCACGTCACTTCGAACAACCCGTCTTCGGCGAGTCGCCGCAGCTGGCGAGTGATGCTGTGGAACTCGCCGGTGGTGGTCACCAGGTGTGGCCGCGACTTCAGGTCCAACGCCGACAAAAACCGGAGCACGAGCTCATGCGTATTGGGGGCGAGGGCAATCTGATCCGCCGCCGACCCGATGCACCCAGCGACGTAGGTACGCACGGCAGCGGCCGCTTCGAATGCCGCTGGCCACTTGTCGTCGACCAGGCCCGCGGCGTCGTCCAAGCAGGCCAGCACTCCTTCGCGCGCGACGTCGGGCCACGCTTGATGAGAATGCCCGGTGAGCAGCACCCGGCCCGGCTTCATGAAGGCCGAATAGTGACCGCGCAGTTCGGCAGCAGAAAGCATCGGCGACGAAGCTGCCCCAAACCGGCGAGCGACGCCATCGATGCTTCACAGCTCAATTGACGCAAGCCCTTCTGACAGGCACAAACCTGCCCATGGCCTCAGGAGCACGACGGATTGGCGGGGTGCTGGTGGCTCTCGCCTGTGTGGGCGGCACTTTGGCGGCGCATCAGAACATCAGTACCACCGCGGCCAACGAGCAGAGTCTGACCGCCCGCAACGATGCGAACCGGCGCGCGCTTGCCCTGGCTGACTTCGCACGCCGCGACATCGAGAAGCTGTTGCCGACCGCGGTCGCGGCGGCGTCGGTGCAAGAGCTCCAAGAAATGGTTCGACAGGGCGCGGATGCCGCGACGTTCCACGACTTCATGGTGAACGAAAGCAACTGGAAGGGCTTTCGCACCTCACCGCTTTCGTCGGCGATCTACCTCGACAAGCAGCGCCTCGCGCAGACGTCTGACGCGTTTCCCGACGAAGACGGGGTGCGCCAGTTGATCGACACCGCGGGCGTGCAGGGCAAAGGGCAGCTCGTCCTTTGCCGTGAGGTACTGACCACCGTCGTCGGTGCGAGGATGCCGGTCGTTACGCGGGGCGAAACGCCCAAAGAGGCGGTGCTGACGATTGCGCGTGCTCTTGATGTGTCGTCAATCGAGGGCGCGTGGATCTTCTCGAATGGCACCCGCGCGGTGGCTGGAAGCGGCACTTCAGAACTGGCGCGCGTGGTGGGCCGCGAGAATGAAACCCCCATCGCGCTGGCGAATGGCACCGCCAGTGCCTCGGAAGTACAGCCGGGGCTGTGGGCCTGGAGCCTGGCGCCCTTGCCCGCGCGGCAAGGCCCTTCAGCGGTTGTTTTCCTCGGCGTTGGCGGGTTGCTCGCGCTCGTCGCGCTGGTGTTCGCTTTTCGGCCTTCCTCGGGCAATGAGAACGAGACGTTGATCGCGCAGACCAACTTGGCGCTGCGCCAGTCTCAAGAGCAACTTCAGCGGCTGTCTGCGCAGCTCGAAACCCGGCCGGACACCGGCCCAAACCAGCCCGCGTACGCCCGCACGACTCCTTCGGCCGAAGCGGCGCAGCCAAGTCGCTACGAAATCGTTGCGCCCTTGGGCGAAGGTGGAATGGCGCGGGTGTATTTGGCGGTGACCCGTGGCGCCGAAGGATTCAAGCGCGCGTTCGTGCTCAAGCGCCTTCGCCCCGAAATCATGGGGAACCCCGATGCCGTGACTCACTTCATCGACGAAGCACGGCTCGGCTCGTCGTTGGTCCACTCGAACATCGTCCCCGTGTTCGACTTCGGTCGGGACGCCGAGGGCTACTACATGGCTCAGGAATACATCCTTGGGCGCGACTTCGATGCAGTGACCAAGGCCTCTCTCAATCGGCGTCACGCACCGGTCGAGCTGGGGTTGGTGCTCTATGTCGCTGCGGAAACACTGAAGGCGCTCGGCTACGCCCACACCCGCACCGGCGATGACGGTCGCCCATTGGGGATGGTGCATCGCGACGTCTCACCCAACAACCTGATGATTTCCGCCCAAGGAGAGGTGAAGCTGCTCGACCTGGGAATCGCGAAGTCCGATGAGAATGTCACCAAGACGCAGGCGGGGATGGTGAAAGGAAACGTCTTCTACATGTCGCCCGAGCAGGCGCGCGGTGAGCCGATTGATGGGCGCGCGGATCTCTTTTCGCTGGGGCTGGTGCTGTTCACCGCTGCGACCGGCGACACGCTCTACCAGGGCACCTCGAACTATGAGCTGCTGGCCCGCGCGGCCAAAGGGCTTGGGGCCAATGAGTGGCAGCGCGTCGCACTGCTCGCGCCCGAGTTGGCAGCGCTTTTGAATCGGGTGCTGCAAGCAGATCGCACTTCGCGCTTCGCTTCCGCGCAGGAATTCGCGGCGGCGCTTCCTGCCGCTTCGGTCGCCCCTGCCCAGGCGATGCAGGCATTGATGGGCGCGTTGTTCGCGGAAGAGTTTCGCCGCGAACAGGCCCAGTTTCAGGTGGTGCCGAGGAACGCGTGAAACAGCTGCTCGTGGCGGCGGTGTTGCTCGGCATTGGATGCTCTGCGACAGAGCCTAAGAAGGCGCATCGCTGGCCGACGCGAAAGCTGGTCGACGGCGCGCGGGCTGGGGTGGGTTTCGGCGGCTTCCCCCCGGGTTTCTTCGTCACCCTTCGGGGCGCTGCAATGCCCTTCCGGGGTGCAGACTACGAGTTCCCGCCTGCGTTGGCCCAAGCCGATGGCTGGAGCGCGTTGCCTGCCTTCGCGCGCGCCAAACCCGCCGCGTACGTCGTCAGCGAAGTCTGGGCAAATCACCCCGACCCGTGGGTGCAACCTGTCTATGTGCTGGTGGCGAGCCTTTCGCCCGTCACCCGCCACCCTGCGCCAGTGGTGTTCGGCGTTGGCGACGAAAGCACCTTCTACAGCCCCTTCTGGCAGGGCATTCTGGTGAAGACCCGGACGACGCCGCCCCCCGAAGGGCTGCCCGACACGCGGGCGGTGCTCGAGGCCGCTGGCGAAACGCAGCTGGGCGGTTTGCCGACGTGCCCGATTACGCCCGTCGACTTCGTGATCGCCGCCACCACCCAGCCGCCAATTCATCCGTTGACCCGCGCGACAATCAAGCCGCTGCTCGCGGCGCCCGTTCGCGTCGACGGAACGACCCCCTCGTACGTCGACTTTGGCGGTGGGCGCTTCGAAGCGACTGCGGCTGGCGCCGTGACTCCAACCCGAATTTTCTTCTTCACCCGCATCATCGATGGAAAATCGAAGTTGCTCGAGCTTCCGGCGGTGCTCTCGGACAACGCGGTGCGAAGCAGCTACGCGCGCAGGCACGACGTGGTGCTCGACAAGGAAGCGGTCTTCGTCCCCACTGGGTCGAAGTGGAACGCGGTGCGCGCCCGGTTGAACGCCACCACGTCGGTGGACCCGAACATTGGCGCCGAGCTCGCCGCGGCCTACGCACTGCGGGTCGCGAAGAATCCCACCTGCTTTGGCACCGCCGCGACTTTT
>JANOHG010000969.1:0-1876 GCA_031406375.1 Archangiaceae bacterium
CCCCTGCGATAAGGGCACGCCTCCACTCTGACCCAAGGACTTCCCCCGTGCGCATCATCGTCACCGGCTCGCTCGCCTACGACTACATCATGAACTTTCCGGGCAAGTTCGCGGACCACATCCTCCCGGACAAGGTCCACATGCTCACGGTGAGCTTTCTCGTCGATTCGATGAAGTGATGCGCGGCGGCGTCGCGGGGAACATCGCCTATACCCTGGCGCTTCTTGGTGAACGCCCGCTGGTCGTGTCGGCGGCAGGTCAGGACTTCGGCGAGTACCGAAAGTTCATGGAAACTTCGGGCATCGACGCTTCGGGCATCAAGGAAGTGCCCAATGAGTTCACTGCGTCGTGCTTCATCAACACGGACATGGTGAACAACCAGATCGTCGCCTTTTACCCAGGTGCCGTGGGCCACGCGAAAGAGGTCTCGCTGGCCTCGATGGGCCTGAAGAAGGACGACTGGGTGATCATCTCGCCCACGGATCCCGAGTCGATGGCGAAGCACACCAACGAGTGCAAGCAACTGGGTGCGAAGTACATTTTTGATCCGGGCAAGCAGGTGCCGCGGCTCGACAAGC
Organism: Archangiaceae bacterium; assembly: GCA_031406375.1. Taxonomy (GTDB): domain Bacteria; phylum Myxococcota; class Myxococcia; order Myxococcales; family Myxococcaceae; genus JAGSPQ01. The sequence goes on from JANOHG010000969.1 coordinate 579, forward strand.
AGCAGATTCTCAGCGGGCTCGACGGCGCGTCGGTGTTGATCGGCAACGACTACGAGTTCGGAATGATGGCGAAGGCCACCGAGATGACCGAGACGGCATTGATCGCCAAGGTCCCGATCACCGTGATGACCCGCGGCGGTGAAGGCTCTCAGATCTATGAGAACGGAGTGAAGACGCACGAGATCCCAGTGGCGAAGATTTCGGCGGTGGTCGACCCAACCGGAGCAGGAGATGCGTTCATCGGCGCGATGGCTCTGGGCTTTGCACGTGGCTGGCCGCTTGGGGTTTCGGCACGGGTTGCATCGTTGGCAGCCGCGTGGTCGATCGAAACCAAGGGCTGTCAGGAACACCGGTTTACGCGGGCTGAGTTTGCGCGTCGGTATGTAGAAAATTTCGGCGTGGCAAAAGAGCTAGAAAGCTTCAGCGGTTGAGAAGCCTGGGACGCGGTCGTAAGCGCGCGTTTCTTGCACCGCCTCAGGTGTGTGACAGCATCTGAACACAGGAGGTCACGTTCGATGGAGCGGCTGGAATCGAACAGGCGCTGGTGTTGATCGACGCGCCCGTGTGTCCATTGTGTGAGGAACCGCTGCCCGCGGAGGTGGTGGCCGTTCCTGCGCAATCAGAGTTTCGTTGCCGCGGGTGCGCGAACTCACTCACCTGGAAGAATGGAGCAGCGGTACCAACTCCGCGTCCGAGCGCGCCCGGAGCGCCACCCCGCCCGTCGTCGCCCATTCTGGCTCCGTGGGTCAGTGCCCCCGCATCGCTCAGCGCCGCCTCGGGTCTGCTTCCGTCACCGCCTTCGGGGCCGAGGCCGCTGCCACGCATCGCCACTCCGATTCCGACACCTGGGTCCTCTGCGACCAATGGTGAGGCTCTGCCGCGAGCGGCGAGCGGTACACTCGAGGTTCCGCAACCCCGGGCGCTCCCGACGCAGACCCTCTTTCCAGAGCGGATCAAGTCTGCGGAAGTGCCGCCGAAGCCCGATGGGCCTACCGGCAATGCCGCGGCTTCGAGCGGTTGGATTGGGGAGACCGGCAACCAACCTGGGGTGAAGGTTTCGGGTGCGTTCGCGTCGTTTCCGGCGCCCCCCGCGAAAGGCACGCCGTTCGTGCCAATTCCCACCGGGACGCAGGCATTGTTCACCCCGTTCAAGCTGCCGTCCGCACCCGGCGCAGTTCCCGAGTTGCCAAGGACTGCGCGCAGCCCAACCGATTCGTTTCCACGCGTGCCCTCGGATCCATACGCGCCGCTTCCTCGGGCGCCGAGCATGCCGCCGACAGCAGTGCGTTCGCCTACAC
>JANOHG010000970.1:0-4383 GCA_031406375.1 Archangiaceae bacterium
CTGAGAGTCTCGAAGCGCTCACCAAGCTGCGGCCTTTCATTCAAGTTGGCAAGTTCACCGGCAGCATCGTCGGCTACGTGACGATTGAACGCGATGGCCCCGTGCCCGGCGCAGCATACATGCGCAACATCGTCGTGACCGTCGCGCTGCAGAAGCGCGGCGTGGGTACCCAACTGCTCAACCGTTCGCTCGAAGTCGCGCGCGACATGAATCGCAAGACGCTCGCGCTTCGCGTCGATCCTGCGAACGCCCCGGCGGTTTCCTTCTACCGCAAGGCGGGCTTCACCACCGTCGCCACCGTGGTGAGCAAGAAGAGCGGAAAGCTTCGGCTGTTGATGAGCCGCGAGTTGTAGAGACACCCAATTGGCGCGTTGGCTCTTGGTGGTGATGGCGACGGTGGGGTTCATCGCCGGGGGGTTCTTCCTCGGTCGCCACCGTGAAGCTCCTGCCCCGTCACCCACCGTCGTCGAACGTCTGCGCGCGGTGTCACGGTTGCAAGTGCTCGACGTGTCGGTGACGCGCAAGGTGACGTTGCTGCCTGATCCAGTGGATCAACCCACCCTTAGCGGCGCTGTCCTTCAATGGGCCCGCTTCACGGTCGCGGCTCCGTCTGGCACGGCGTTGGTCTCGGCCGAAGCGCACTTCGCGGTGGATCTCTCGAAGCTCACCGCTGGCTCCGTGCAGGTGTTCGCAGATTCGGTCGAGATTTCGCTGCCTGAAGCAGAGGTGTCGGTCGAGCTGACTCCTGGGCAAACCGAGGTGTTGGTGTCGAACCTCGATTCTCAACAGACGACAGCGTTGCTCGCCAAAGCGCAGACCGAGTTCGCTCACTCGCTTGCCCATGATCCACGGTTGCGCGAGAAGGCCCGACTGTCGGCCGAGAGATCTCTGAGCGGGCTGCTGTTGGCGCTGGGTTTCAAAGAGGTTCGTTTTAATCAGCCCAAGGGCGTGACGACGTCGGCCGCTGCGCGGTAACCGCGGTACCAGTTGGCCACGTCGGCAAAACGGGTGAAGCGCGTGGCCGGAGGCAACGCATCGAGCAGCGCCTTGCCGTACCGCTTCTTCGTCACCCGCACGTCGAGCAGCGCGACAATGCCGCGGTCGGTGCGTGAACGAATCAACCGGCCAAATCCTTGTCGCAACGCCAGCGCCGCTTGCGGCACCTGAAACGAATCGAAGGGCTCTGCGCCGCGAGCTTTGATCGCTTCAATGCGTGCAGCCGTCAACGGCTCGTTGGGCGGCGCGAAGGGCAGCTTGTCGATGATGACCAGCGACAGAGCATCGCCTGGAACATCGACGCCTTCCCAGAAACTCTGCGAGGCGAAGAGCACGCTCGGCCGGCGGGTGAAGGCGTCAAGCAACGCACGCCGCGGTCGTTCACCCTGCAGCAACACCTGCCCCGGAAGCTTCGGCGCCAGCCGCGCGTGCATTGCCTCCATCGCCTTCAGGCTGGTGAAGAGCACGAACGCGCGCCCACCGGTAAGCTCGAGCAGCCGTTGAATTTCGGCTTCCGCCGCGTCGAGAAAGCCCGTCGCAGAAGGCTCGGGCAACTGCGCAGGCAGGTAGAGCCCCGCTTGACGCGGCCAATCGAACGGCGAATCGACCCGCAAGGACTTCCACGCACGCTGCTTCAACCCAAACCGTTCAACCGCGAAATCGAAAGACGTCTCGCGTCCACTCGCGGCAGGCGCACAGAGGGTGGCCGAGGTGAACACCACGGTGTCGACCGACGAGTAAAGGCGTCGCGCCAGCGTCTGGCCGATGTCGATGGGCGCTCCTTTCAGCGACGTTGACCTTCCCTTCTGTTGCGCCCAATACACGTACGTCGCGTCTTCGGCGCGGAGCAGAAAGTCCAGGTGCGCCGCCGACTCGGAGGCGCGCCGGTGCAGCGCGCCCAGCTCTCCTTCTGCATCCGAGGTCATCGCGGCCAACGCGGCCAACGCCTGGAGCAATGGTTTCGCCTTCGGACGCAGCGGAGCTGCCTTCACCGCATCCATTCGCGCGTCGCCATCACCTGCGCGCCCTTCGAGGAAAAGCGTTCGCTGCACGTCGCGGAAAAAGGCGTGGGCCGCGTCGCGCAGCTTCAAGCCGAGCGCGCTCGCGGTGCCACGCTGTCTAATGGCGTCGCTGCCAAGCTGAAGCAGCGCTCCGCTGGAGACGGCGACGCCGAAGTGCTCGGTGGCGACGTCTTCCAGCGCGTGTGCTTCGTCGAAGATGACGGCGTCGTAGCGCGGAAGCACCCGAAGGCCTTCCTCGCCCCCCCGGATTCGCAGCGAGAGATCCGCGAAGAAGAGGGCGTGGTTGACGACGATGATTTGCGAAGCCTCGGCGGTGCGCCGCGCCTTTGTGACGAAACAGCTCTCGTAAAGAGGACACTTGCCGCCCAGGCAATTGTCGGATGTCGTCGACAGCTGCGACCAAGCGGACCAATCATCGGGCAAGGCCGATTCGGCACGGTCGCCTGTCTGAGTGCCGATTGCCCAAGTGCGCAGGGCGCTGAAGTGGGTCGCATCGTCGGGCGAAGCGAACAGCGGCGCGCGGTCGAACGACTCGAAGCGGTGCGCGCAGAGGTAGTTCGCGCGCCCCTTCAACAGCGCGGCATCGAACGACAGCCCGACCTGGTCCCGCAGCAGGGGAATGTCTTTGAAGAAGATCTGATCTTGTAGGTTGCGGGTCGCGGTCGAGATGATGATTTTCTTCCCCGACAGCACCGCGGGCACCAAGTACGCGAGTGTCTTCCCGGTGCCGGTGCCCGCTTCGGCGATCAAATGGGTGCCTTCACGCAGCGCCGCCTCGACTGCTTGCGCGAGCGCCACCTGAGGTGGCCTCAGCTCGAACCCAGGCATCGCCGCTGACAGCGCGCCGCGCGTGCCCAACAACCCTTCAACATCGAGCTGCGAACGCTTCACTCGGGCGACAACATCGAGCGCGCCATCAACACGAGGACGACGACGCAGACCACGAGGAAGACCGCTGCCAGCACGTACTTCCACAGCGAAGCGATCTTCTCGGTCGCGATGCTCTGCCCCACTGAGCTTGGCATCAATGCGATACGAAGGACCTCTTCGCGCCCGCGTTGAGCGAATGGATCGTCGGGTTTAGACACCAGCCGCAGCCGGTACAGCCGCCCCAGCGACGCAAGCGCCTCGTCTGCCAGCGCACGGTGTCGCAGCTCGGCGTGCAGAGGCTCGTTGCTCCAATCTGCCAACAGCCCTACCCAGGCGTCCTTGAGCCAATCGGGAGCATCCACCTGGCTCGCATCGAATGCGGTGAAGGTCAGCCCGCATTGGGTGCATGTCGTCGCGCTGGTCTGCCGGGGCGCAATGCACTTTGGGCAACGACCGGCGGGCGCATCGAAGGGACCGCTGGTGGCCGCTACCGCTGCGGCCAAGATTGCATCTGAGCTTGGCGTAAGCAGCGTGACCACGTTCGAGGTGCCAGGAACTGACGTCAGCTGTAGCGCGGGACGTTCGCCAGGAGTGAGGTGTGGCGGCGACGAAGCAGGGTTTACGCGCGCCACATTGCCGCAAGCGGCACAGGGAATGGTGAGCGCCGCGCCGTCGAGCTTGAAGTCACGCAGCTCAACCAGCCGTTCGCATTGTGGGCAGAGAAATTTCACGACGAGAGCACCATCGCGGCAGGCATCAGTGTCAGTCCAAAAAGAACGAAGCACACCGCGCACACGACTTTTCTTCCAGTCGAAAGCGGCTCAAGGGGGAAACTCACTTCAGGGTGGTTGTAGCCGACGAGCTTCCAGGTGAGGAGAAACCAGAAGATCCAGCTGACATGGAAGAAGATCACCAACCCCAACAATACGACACTCGTCGCTTTGCCAAGGGCGACTGCGCGAGGGCCGAACCACGCGAAGGTGAGGTGCCCTGCGTCGAGCTGCCCGATTGGCATCAGATTCAACATCGTGACCACCATTCCAAACCAGGCAGCCAGGAACACCGGGTGCGCGAAGAGATCTTTTCCCACCGGCAGCGGGCCAACCAGAATCTGCTGAAAGCCCCAGGTGAACAGGTTGTGGCCGAAGAAAGTCACCAGGCCATCGGAAGGTGGCGCACCATTTCCAAGAGCGCTCTCGATGAGCCGGCGCACGACCATCCAAAGCGAATTGGCGCCGGGAAAAAACGGAGGCATCGGTGGCGCATCGCCGATGCTGCACAGCCTGATGCCGATGACGAGCAGCGGTATCGCAATCAATAGACCGGCCAGCGGGCCCGCTGCGCCGATGTCGACCAGCGCGTTGCGGCTTGGGATGCGGCCGTTGAGGCGGATGACGGCTCCCATCGTGCCGAAGCCGAGTGGAATGGGAATGAAGTAGGGCAGGCTCGAGTCGACGCCGTGGTGGCGCGCCATCAGGTAGTGCCCCATCTCGTG
>JANOHG010001088.1:0-4942 GCA_031406375.1 Archangiaceae bacterium
ACGCTCGACGGCGGCGACTGCCTGCGCCTGAAGAACACGCTGTACGTCGGGCTTTCCGAGCGCACCAACGCAGCAGGCGTCGCGTCGTTGCAGCAGGCGTTCGCCTCACGTGGCGTGTCTGTCGTGGCGGTCGCGCTGCCAAAGGGAGTGCTGCACCTGAAGTGCATTGTCTCGAGGTTGAGCGAGGATCAGGTGCTGCTCGTCGAGGACACGGTGCCTGCGTCGCTGTTCGGCAAAGCTGCGATCGTCTGGGTTCCATCCAACGAGCACTACGCAGGCAACGCGGTCGCGGTGGGAAACGAAGTGCTGATCGCCGAAGGGTTCCCTCGAACGCTTCAGGCGGTTGAGGCGGCGGGCTACCGCGTGACTGCGCTTGGGACCTCCGAGTTTCGAAAAGCCGATGGCTCGCTGACTTGTCTGTCGATTCTGATTTGAATCGTCACGACCAATTCGCATTCGCGCGCTTACGGGTCAGCCTTCCGCGATTGCCTCGAACAGCCGGTGATGCGCAGGCTGCTCGCATTCAGCGGCCGGGGCTCGAGGCTGCTACCAACCCAATCGGCGAGCGCAAGGTTTGAGCGACGCAAGCGTTGTAGTTCTGGTATCGGCATGACGATGAACGCCTTGTTCCACGCTCATTCCGGTCTTCGGTATCTCGTACTCCTCTCTGCGCTGGTGGCCCTGGCCGTTTGTGTGGTTGGAATGATGCAGAAGAAAGAGTTCACGAAGCGCGCGCGCATCGTCTGCGCGGTCTTCGTTGGCACGCTTCACCTTCAGGTACTGGTGGGTCTCTCAATGGTGCTGATGGGCACCTGGTATCCAAGGCTCATCGGCCACCTGGTGATGATGCTGGCCGCAGCAGTGCTCGCTCAGGGGTTGATGATCAAGAACCGCAAGTCCCCCATGCCGGGCTACGTGTTGCCACTGATCGCAATCGGTGGCTCGCTGGTGCTGATCGTCGGCGGAATTTTGGCGATCGGCCGTCACCCATTCTGGTCTTCGTCGCTTGGGGCCTGAGATCGGATTACCCCCAGTGGGTCGAGTCGCGGCCTACTTCGAGCTGGCGTTCGAGACGTGAAATCTCGCTGCCATCGTGGCGAGACCTCGGCCATTGTCGGGCATTCTCTTTCGGAGGCTCCATGCCGGCAGCCGCGCCCTTTTTCGCCCTTCTGTTTACGCTTGCTCAAACACCCGACCCTGCGCCCGTTGCCGCCGTTCCTGAAGGGGGCGTTGAGGTGGTGGTTGGAATCTGGGTCAATCAAATTCACGAAATCAGCCTGAAAGAGAACTACTTCGTCGCCGACTTCTACGTCTGGTTTCGATGGAAGGGCGAGGATCTGAAGCCTCAGAACAGCTTCGCGCTCGTCGACGGACGAATCGAGTCGAAGACCGAGGCGATCACGCGAACGCTTCCGGGCGGTGAAAACTACGCGTACGTTCGAGTCGTCGCTCGGATGACCAAGTTCTGGGACGTTTCGAACTTCCCGCTCGACAACCATCAACTGGTCATCATCGTCGAGGAAGAAGACAACGAGAACCACAAGCTGAGGTACGTCATCGACGCGACCAACTCAGGCACTGAGCCTCGCATCGCCGTACCGGGTTGGAAGCTCGCACAGAAGGAAACGATCGCGACGAAGGGCGTGTATCGATCGAACTTCGGAGACATCTCGTTGCCAACCGGCAATGAGTCGAACTACGCGCGGGCGACGCTGACGATGTTCTTCAACCGCGAAGGCACCAACTACTTCGCCAAGCTCTTTTTCGGGCTCTGGGTCGCAGTGGCGATCTCGTTCCTGGCCTTCTTCATCAGACCCACCGACGTGGACCCGCGCTTTGGTCTTGGTGTCGGAGCGATCTTCGCCGCGATCGCCAGCGAGTACATCGTCACCTCGTCGCTGCCGGACACCAACATCATCACCCTGGCCGACTGGCTGCACCTGGTCGCGTTCGGATTCATCTTCGTGTCAATCGCGCAGTCGACGTGGTCGCTGTGGTTGATGCAGAACGGCCGCGAGGAGCGCTCGAAACGGCTCGACAAGCTCTTCGTCGTGCTGCTTCCGACCGCCTATGCGGTGACGAACGTGCTGCTTATCTCGATGGTCTGAAAAGGCGGCTCAAACCCCGCCCACTGCCTCGAGCGCCTGGCTCAGATCGTCGATCAGATCCGACACGTCCTCGATTCCCACCGCGAGGCGAATCAAGTTGTCTCGAATTCCAATTGTGAGGCGCTGCTCGGTCGTCATTTCGTAGAACGACATCAGCGCCGGCTGCTCAATCAGCGTCTCGACGCCGCCCAGCGACGGCGCGAGCGCGGCGATCTTGCATGCGTCAATCACTTTCGAACCTTCGTCCAGCCCACCCTTGACGAGAAAGCTGACGACTCCGCCACCGCCGCGCAGCTGTTCGGTGGCGATCGCGTAGTCCGGGTGACTGGGCAGAAACGGGTAGTAGACCTTCTCGACACGGGGGTGATTCTCGAGAAACCAGGCGATTGTCAGAGCGCTCTTGTTTTGGCGCTCGACCCGAAGCGCCAGTGTCTTGATTCCCCGTACCAAAAGGTACGCGCTCTGGGGGTCCAGCACGCCGCCCATCACTCCGCGAAAGTCTTTCAGCGCCGAGATGATGGCTGCATTCCCGCACACCGCACCCGCGAGCAGATCGTTGTGGCCACCGAAATATTTGGTGCATGAATGAAGGACGAGATCCGCGCCCAACTCGAGGGGACGTTGGTTGATCGGCGTGGCGAAGGTCGAGTCGATGAGAATCTTCACGCCGCTGTGACGATCGCGAATCTTCGCCAGCCGCGGCAAATCGACCACCCGCAGGTACGGGTTGGTCGGCGACTCTGAGACAATCAGCCGCGTCTTCCCCGGAACGATTGCCGCCTCGAGCGCGGCATAGTCCCCCGGCTCGACAAGGGTGGCGGTGACGCCAAAACGACCCAGCACGGTGCCCACGAACTGCCGGGTTCGCCGATAGCAGTCGGAAGTCATGACGACGTGATCGCCAGTCTTGAGAAACATCAGCAACGTGGTGGTGACCGCCGACATTCCGCTCGGAAATAGGGCGCAGTCACCCGCCCCTTCCAGCTGCGAAAGCTTCGCCTCGGCTGCCCGAACGGTGGGGTTGCCATAGCGGCCGTACTCTTCACGCTCAATGTCGCCATCGAAGTACGAGCGCAGTTCGGCGGTCGACTCGAAGACGTACGTCGACGAGCTGACAATCGGAGTCGTGATCGCGTCGTGGGCTTTCTTGTGACGTTCGCCTCCGTGCACCGACAGAGTGCTGTTGGAGACAGGCTTTGGGGTCGACATGTTGAAAACTCCCAGCGGCTTAGGGTGATATTTTTAAGGCGCGTCACCCAAGGCGGGCGAAAGTTCGCGCCATCTGCAACTGCTGCAGATAGGGCAGTTATCCTCGGCCTAATCAGGCCATGTCAACTGGCACTGAACTACCGGGGTGTCATCGCGCGATCCCCAAGGGGTGTCAGGATGGCGGTGGTGACCCGGCTCGCGCTGCTCTGTCTGTGCCTTCAGGCCTGCGTGTGCGCAAAGCCTGCGCTCGAGGTGGCGGTGTTCGACGCGAGGTCGCAGCCCGAGGCTTCCGAGAAGCTCTTTGCGAGCCTCATTCCTTTGCATCGGCCGCCTGCGCTGAAGGCCCCCGGAGACTGGGCCTCGGAACACCCCGAGCAGCCGCAGTCGTTCTGGCAATACGTGCTGTCGCGGCCGGTTCGCCCAACGGCCGTGCAGGGCGTCATCTACGTGCAGCCGCTGGGTGAGTTTACTGTCGAGCAACGTGCGGCGGTGGAGTCCGCTCAGCTCTTCCTCGCCGCGTTCTACCAACTGCCTGTGAAGTCGTTGTCTGCCGTGCCTGCGAGCGAAATCCCCGAAGAAGCGCGAAGAAAGAATCCGGCCACCGGCGCGGCGCAGCTTCACACCCGCTGGGTGCTTGATGTTTTGCTGCCACCGGGCCGACCGAAGGACGCGGTCGCACTGGTCGCGTTCACGCCCGAAGATCTCTACCCGGAGTCCGCGTGGAACTTCGTCTTCGGCGAAGCGTCGCTCACCGATCGGGTCGGAGTCTGGTCAGTCAACCGGTTTGGAGACCCGGTGAAAGAGAAACATCTGTTCGTCTTGCGCACGCTGAAAGTCGCTGGGCACGAGGTGGGCCACATGTTGGGGCTGCACCACTGTTCGGCTCACGCGTGCATGATGAATGGCAGCAACTCGCTGCCCGAGTCGGACGCGCAGCCACTCGAGGTGTGCCCTTTGTGCCTGCGGAAGCTGCAGTGGAACGTGGGCTTTGACGTGCGCGAACGGTTCCGCGGCCTGCGCGACTTTCACAAAGTGTCGGGGCTCGCGCTCGAGCGCGAGTTCATCGAGAAGAGCCTCGAAGCGCTCAAGTAGCGGCCTTCAGCCGGCGGTCTTCTTTCGCGCCGCGTGTACCACCTGCTCGCGCGCTCCACCTTTCGCGATCGCGCGCAGGTCGGCCATCGGCACGCGGTCCAACAGCTTCAACGCGAGCGGTAAGGGAGTCTTCGGATTCCTGACCAGCCCGCTGGCGACGGTGGGGTTGGTGCTCCACTCACGGTGCTCGGCGATCATCTTCAGCGCCTCGGGTGACAGCTGCGCCATCTTGGCCGCGGCCTGCACTTCATCCAGGCCGATGCGCGGGTTCTTCAACACGAAGACGTGCAGCATCTTGTTGTTGTCGCGCAGCAGCATTCCGCGTTCGTCGCGGGAACCGGCCAGCGCCAGTTGCATCTTCTGGGGCACGCCCATCGTCTTGAGCCGCTCGCTCAAGGAGCCGTGGGGGGCCTCATCATCCTCAGCGGGTCGGGCGAGCTGAGCGAGCGCTTCGGGAACTTTGTCGAACATCACCGCCACACCCACGCCCGGCACCACTGCTGCCACGCGCGCAGACACCTGCACCACCGGCT
>JANOHG010001111.1:0-2698 GCA_031406375.1 Archangiaceae bacterium
AATGGGCTTTCGCGGCGCACTCGCAGGCCTGACGGTCGCAAGCTTCGCGTTCTACGCCTGGTGGGATTGGCACAACCTGTTGATCCTGGTGCCGTCGCTGCTGGTGAACTTCGCCTTTGGCCGACTGCTTACCCACAGCGCGCACCAGGCCAATGGCCGACCTTCCCGACTGCTGTTGACGATCGCGATCGTCTTCAACCTCTGTCTGCTCGCCTACTTCAAGTACCTCGACTTCGCGCTCGCGACCGCCAGCACGTTGACCGGCGTCGAATACGCGCTCAAGCACATCGTGCTTCCGCTGGGGATCTCGTTCTTCACCTTCGAGCAGATCGCCTACGTCGTCGACTCGTCTCGGGGCAAAGCGCGGCCGTACGGCTTTCTCGAGTACTGCGTCTTCGTCACGTTCTTTCCGCACCTGATCGCAGGGCCGATCATCCAGCACGACGAGCTGCTCGCGCAGATGGACGATCGCATTCGCAGGCCCGACCGCGACAACCTCTCACTGGGCTTTTCGCTCTTTGCGATTGGCCTGTTCAAGAAGGTGGTGCTCGCCGACACCATCGCGGTGCATGTCGGGCCAGTCTACGACGCGGGGCTCAGCGATCCGGTGCCGACGCTGTTCGCGGCGTGGCTGGCGACGATGGCGTACTCGATTCAGCTCTACTTCGATTTCTCGGGCTATTCAGACATGGCGATCGGCCTGGCCCGCGTCTTCAACCTCAAACTGCCGGCGAACTTCGACTCGCCCTACCGCGCGCACAACATCATTGATTTCTGGCGGCGCTGGCACCTCACGCTCTCGCGCTTTTTGCGCAATTACCTCTACATTCCCCTGGGGGGAAATCGCGGTGGCGCGCCACGCCGCTACTTCAACCTCTTCCTCACCATGCTGCTCGGAGGTCTGTGGCACGGCGCCGGCTGGGGCTTTGTCCTTTGGGGCGGCCTCAACGGTCTCTTCCTCGTCATCAATCACCTCTGGCGCAGCGTTTGGAAGCTGCCCAAGGACAATCCGCGTCCGCACAGTCGCATCGCGCTCGAGGTGGGCCTGACCTGGACGTTCTTGCTGATCATGTTCAGCCGGGTGTTTTTTCGTGCTCCCAACTTTGACGGCGCGATGCGGGTGGTGAAAGGGCTCATCGGCCAAGGTGGCTTTGCGATCGCCGAAGGGCTGCGGGCCGAATGGAAGGCGGTCGCAATGCTGGGGGTGCTGTACGCGTGGTGCCGGTACGCGCCGAACAGCCAGCAATGGCTTGCCTCCAAGTCGCCCGTTCTCAAGTCAGTCGATGAGCCCTCGCGGTGGCAGGTGCAGTTCAACGCGCGATGGGCGCTGATCTTCGCCGCGATGGGGTTGACGTCGTTGCTGTTGTTCAACCGGGTCAGTGAGTTTCTCTACTTCCAGTTCTGATCATGACGCCCTTCTCCCAACTTCCGCGCCCTCGGTTTCTTTCCATTCTGCTGGGCCTGCCGGTGCTGGGTCTGATTGGGACGTTGGGGGTCTGCGCAACGGTTGACCCGTTCGGGTTGTATCGCTGGCTGCCCGAGCGTCAGGGCTTCAACGCCAATAAGCCGCGTCAGGTGAGCCACGAGCGCATGGTGCGCGCAGCCGATCTCACCCGCTTGGCTCCTGATGCAGTCATCCTTGGGACTTCGCGCGCCCAGGTGGGCATCGATCCCGAAGCGGCGGCCTGGGCCGGAATCGCGCAGCGGGCAGCCAACGCGGCGTTTTCCGACGGTACTCCCTACGAAGCGCTGCGGTACCTCGAGCACGCCCACCAGCGCACGAAGATCAAGATCGCGATCTTCGGAGCCGACTATTTGAGTTTCGTCGGCGCAGTGCGCCACAGCCCTGACTACCTTGAAGATCGGCTCGCGACTTCGAACGCCCACGTCCCTCAGCCGTTTCATCGCTGGGCCGACGCGCCCTCTGCGCTGCTGAGCCTGGACGCGCTGCGAATCAGCCGGCGCACCATTCTCGAGCAGGAACAGCCCAGCTACTTCACCGACCGCGGCCTGCGAAACACCCACACGATGGAGCAACGCATCGTCGACCAGGGAGGCGCACGCGGCGCTTTCCTCTGGAGCGAGCGCGACTACGCCGACAGCTACGTGTGCGCCGACACCGATCGCCTCGAAATCCACTTGAGAGACTTCGCGGCGCTGGTTGAGTTCGCACAGACAGCCGGGATCAGACTGGTGGTGATGACCTCACCCTCTCATGTCCGCAGCCTCGAGCTGTTGCGCGCCGCAGGGCTGTGGCCCGAGGTCGAACGGTTCAAGCGCAGGATCCTCTCAATCACCCACGACGCGGGGTTCGAGCTTTGGGAATTCGGCATCGCCGACGCGCGAACCACCGCCGAGCCACTTCCCCCCGCTGGCGACAAAACCACCCGCATGCAGTGGTACTGGGAGTCTTCGCATTTCAAAAAGGAGCTGGGTGATGTCGCGCTCACGCGCATGCTTGGCAAGCCCATGCCTGAAGGCCTGAGCGATTGGGGTCAGCGGGTGACGCCGGATTCGCTGGACGCGACGCTTTCGAGCGTCTCCGATGGCGTGGCGTCGTGGGCAAGCAGTCACCCAGTCGACGTCGAGGAGATTCGAACCGTGGTCAATCAGGCGCGCGCTGCTCAAGTCTGTCGGCGGAAAAAGCCATGATCGAGGTGCGTCCACATGCGGCGCTCACCGAGCTTGACCCCCGGCA
>JANOHG010001156.1:0-2457 GCA_031406375.1 Archangiaceae bacterium
GCCGTTCCGCCTCCAGCACCTCCTGCCGTTCCGCCTCCAGCACCTCCCGCCATTCCGCCTCCACCTGAACCCCCGCCCATGCCTGCATCTGGAGCAACGACATTGAGGTTGGCGCAGTGGTGGTAAAAGCAACCTCCGGGATTGTTAAGCGCGTGGTTCGACATGAATTGCGACACCTGCAGAACGCAATTCGAGCAGGTCATTCCTGCTGGAAGCTGGACCTGAATGCTTTGCGGTGTGTTGAACGCAGCCGTATGGACGAGCTTTCCATCAGCCAAAAGCGGGAGTGTCGGGTTGGCGACGATAGGGGTCGAGCCGCATGGGGTCGAACCCGCCGTAACCACCGGATCAGCGGGAAGTGCGGCTTGGTTGGCCGCTAAGGAAATTCGGTAGTGCCCCGGATGGTAGATCGTTTCATTGACAGTGATCGTGAGTGTAGACCCCTGCTGAACCGTGGTGACGATGCCGGTGGGTACCGCTGCGTTGCCAGGGTCGGCTTGCCCACAGGGGGCGCTTTTTTGGGGGTTGCCAAGCGCATCTTGCGAAGCCCAACTGGTGGGAACGGTGAGCCGGAAGTGAGCGAATGCGCTCGTTGCCAGAATCGCTGCTGCCATGACGATCAGATTTCTCATAGGGCGCAGAGGATAGGCGATCGCCGCTACGGCACCACAGGCTCATTCACCACCACCGGGTCGTCTTCTTGCCGCAATTCGTCGCGGATCTTCAGCACCACGAACAGGAATGGGAACGAAAGGAACAACCCCTTGAACCCGAGCAGGTGTTCCCACGCGATCAAGCTGACGATCAGTAGAAAGCCGGGCAGCTTGACGTGGCGCGCGGTGAGGCGGGGGTTCAAATAGTACGCCTCGACTTTATGAAGCACGAAGGTGAGCACGAGGAAGATTCCGACGCCGATCGGCCCTTTGGCGACGTAGGCCAACACCGAGAGCACCGCGCCCGACACCACGTTGCCAATCACCGGCACCAGCCCTGAAACGAAGATCAGCACCATCAACGCAGGGATGTCGGGAATCCCGAGCAACAACAGAATCGGCAGCGTGAAGAGGGTGTTGCACAGGGCGACGATCAGCTGCAGCTGTACGGTGACGCTCACCGCTTCGGCCGCATACTCGCACCATCGCACCAGCGTCCCCATCAGCGTTTTCGGATTGAGCGCGTTGCGCCAGGTGAGCAACTCGTCCTCTCCGAGGAGAAACACGATCGCGAGAATCAGCCCGATGAGAGCGTACAGCGCGATGTGTCCAACCGCCGAAAGCACCTTCATCGCGTCGGCCGCATAGTGGCTCGCCGACTCGACGATTTTTTCCGAGTCAGGCAGGTACTCTTGTAACTGAAGCACGCGGGGATGCGTACGCAGTTCCTCCAGTCGGGTCGGCCACGTGCTGCGCGCTTGCACGAGCCAGGGCCGAACGTTGCTGGCTCCCCACGCGCCAAGGGCCCCGAGAATCACCGCAAGCACTGCGAGCAGCCCAAGCAGCACACGCTTCTTCTTCCACTTGAAGCGTCGGGCGATCAACTCCGAGCTCAAGCCCAGCCCGCGTTCGAAAGTGACGAAGAAGACCACCAACATCAACAGCGATCGAAACATCACCAACATCCCGACGAAGCAGATCAGCGCCAGCGCGCGACGCGGGGTCTTTTCTTCGAAGAAAGATCCGATCCGATCCATGCACGACTGCTTAGCTCAAGCCGAGCGTCACGCTGTACGCGAGACCGTCGTCGACTGAGATTTTCGGCTACGGTGCCGGTTTCATGAAATTCCGAACCGCGTTCCACTCTGACAAAGCGCCCAAAGCGATCGGCCCTTACTCCCAAGCCGCGCGGGTAGGGCAGGGGCCAATCTTTCTCTCAGGCCAGATTCCAATCGATCCTTCGACGCAGACGCTCGTGCTGGGCGACATCGCCACCCAGACAGAACAGGTGATGCAGAACCTGAAGAACGTCCTCGCGGCAGCCGGCTGTGGCTTCGAGCATGTGGTTCGCTGTGGGATATTTCTTACCGACTTGAGTGATTTCGAGCAGGTAAACGCGGTGTATGCCCGTTACTTTTCCGAGAATCCGCCGGCACGCTCGACGGTTCAGGTAGCTGCGTTACCCAAAGGCGCCAAAGTAGAGATCGACGCAATTGCCGTGCTGTGATCATTATTTCTTCGGCCGGATACCGATGTGAGCCACATGTCCAAGCTGGTCTTGATTCTTTCGATGGCTTCTTCGGCGCTAGGGTACGCGCAGACGACGCCTGCCTCCGATTTCAGTCCACCGCCGATGGTTCCGGTTGCGCCGCCTCCCACGCCTGCTCCTGAGCCGGGCACCGCGCTGGTGGATCCGGGAACCCCGCCTCCGCCCGGCGCATTGCCGCCACCTGGATACGTGCCAGGGCAGCCGCCAGGAACCCACTACCCCTATTCGCCCTACGGCACCCCTCGGCAGCAACTG
>JANOHG010001196.1:0-4971 GCA_031406375.1 Archangiaceae bacterium
AGAACCAGCGGCGGAAGAGCAGCCGGGGTTGTTTAGTACTCCAGACGCCGAACCGTACTCTGGGGCTGCTCACGAAGAAGAACCAGCGGCGGAAGGACAGCCGGGGTTGATTAGTACTCCAGACGCCGAGCGATACTCTGCGGCTGCGCACGAAGAAGAGCTGTCGGCCGACGAGCACGCCGCGCTGTTCCAGACTCCTCGGCCAAGCGGGGATCTCGAGAGCACCCTTTTCGGAGATCTCGAAGCCGAGGTCGCGCGCGAGGTCGAAGCCGAGGCAATCGCATCGGTCGATGCGTCGCTTGCGGCGCTGCCCCGCGATCAGGAGCTGCAGGATCTCGAGGACGATGTGCGCGCAGAAGCCGCGCGCCGCCGAGAGAAGCGGCAGAATGCGGCGAACGCGCCGTTGGTAGGGCTTCCCACGCCTGATCGCAAACCGCGGGTCGAACACGAGCCGTCTGACACTTTCGAACCAGCGCATTCGCAAGCATCCACAAGCGAGAGCGAGGAGGCGTTCGCCCACTTCGAAGAACCCACCGCGCCCCCTGCCGAGAGTGATGATGATGTTGCTGCGCGGCTGACGGCCGAATCGCAGAAGGCGAAGGCCACGCTCGCGCGCGCCGAACAGATTGCTCGCATAGCCGCAGAAGCCGAGGTCGCCCGAGCCCATCACGCGATGAATCACGCGCTTGAGCTTCAGGTCGAGAAAGAGGCTGCCCGCAACGCCCTCGAAGTCGCTGAAGCGCTGGCGGCGAACGAGCGCATCGAGCGTGATCGAAGCGAAGCCGAATGGCTCGAGCGCAGCCAGACCGAGCAGACCGAGATCAAGCAACTGCTGGAGGAAGTCGCCCGTCTCGAAGGCGAGCTCAAACAGGTGCTGGTCGAGCTGGAAAAACAGGGCGATGCGTCGTCGGCGTTGGACGACGATCTCGTCCAATCGCGCACCCAGTTCGAGGCGCAGTCAAGGGCGGCTGAATCGTTGGAGCATCAGCTGGTGCAGACCCGCACCGCCGCCGCCGACGCGCTCCGCGAAGCCAACTCACATGCCGCCCAGCTCGAGGAGCTGATCTCGACAACTCAGACCGAACGCGAGCAAAGCGCCGAAGCGGCTGCGTCACTCGCACTTCGGTTGGCTCAGGCCCGCGAAGAATCGGCCGAGCTTGAATCATCGCTCGAGACCATACGCGCAGAGCACGCCGCTACCGCTGAACGCCTCGAGAGAGAACAGGCCGAGCGCATGGCCCTCGAACAGCAGTGCGAAGGCCTTAAGGCCCAGCTCGAAACGGCGCAGGCACACGGCGATGAGTTGGTGACGGCCGCCGAGCGCGCTGCGGGCGAGCTGCGAGAAGCGATAGAAGAAGCTGAGCAATCGGAAACGCGCGCTGAGCACGCCCAGCGCGAGACCGAAAAATCGCAGGCGGAAATCGCCACCACCGCTGAGGCATTGTCGTTCGCGCAGGCACTGGCCGAAGCAATGCAAAAGCGCAGCGCCGAAGCCGAAGTGGGGCTCGAGCAGCTGAAGTCAGAGGTCGAGAAGCTTCGCAATGACTTCGCCCTCGCGCATCAGGCGCAGCGGGACCTCGAAGAAGCGCTCGAGGACGCGCGCGCCGCCAACCTCGAGGTCCGCAGCCGGGCCGATGTGGCTGAGACAAAGGCGCAGGTTCTCGAAGCGAAGTCGGTGCTTCCACTGCGGGTGCCTCATCGCGCCCCGTTGGCGGTGATGAAGTTTGGCACGGTGGACTTAGGTGAGCTGGCCCGGCTGGTCGGCCAGGTGGTGTTGGCGCGCGTCGAGATGCGCCTCGAGCTGGCGGCGCCCGGAGGTCGCAGAACCGTGTGGCTCAACCGCGGCGCGGTAACCGCCGCTGAATCGACCTTCGGTGGAGAATCCCTGCTTGATCGCGCGCGTCACGACGGGTTGATCGACGCGCGCCAGACTTCCGACCTGCAGATGGTTCGCAGCGCCTCTGCGGCCGAGACAATCACCGTCCTCAAGCAGCGGGGCTTTCTTCGCGAGGCCGAGGTCGTACCGCTGGTTCAGCGCTACACCGAACAGGTCGCGCTCGATGCGTTCTCTGAGCCGACCAGCGAGTACCGGCTGGCGGAAGTTGCGCCCGGCGATGAGACGCTTGCAGCCACCCTGCCGCGCCCGACGCTGCCTCTGGTCGCCGAGGCCCTGCGTCGCGCGCTTCCGGTGGAAGAATTGCTGCAGCGGCTCGGCGGCTCGGACGCGGTGCCGAAGTCATGCGAAAGTGAGTTCGACCTTCGGGCGCTTGGTTTTTCGGACAAAGAACGGCGGATGCTGGGGTATTGCGACAGCGAGGCGAACGTCGAGGATCTCGCGCTCGCCAGCGGGTTGAAGGCCGATGTTGCGTTTCGCGCGCTGCTCGTGGCGAAGCTGCTCGGGTTGATTGAACTGAGAGTCCCGGTGCGGAAAATCACCGTCTCGCCGCAGCTCGACGTCAAGCGCCTCGAGGCGAAGTTCGAGCAGGTTCAGGACGCCGATTACTTCACCATGCTCGGGTTGGGCCGCACCGCGGGCGCCGACGAGGTGCTGCGCGCGTGGCAGCGCCTCGCCGAAGAGTTCGACCCACTGAAGTACTCAGGCCACCCCGACGCCGGGCTTCAGCAGCGCGCGCAGGTTGTCTATTCGGTGTTGGAAGAGGCGGCCAAGGCACTGGGTGATGACCACCGCCGCGCCGAATACGCCCGCCATCTGATCGACTGACCTGGGTCCAGCCCACAGCCGTATGTGCGACGCCTGGATAAACAGTGGGACACACTGGGAAAAGAGCGCGAAGCCTGCCTCGCAAGGAAGGTACACGCACACCACGCGCGTTGCCCCGCGGGGCCTGCTCCGTTAAAGATGGCTTTGCAATGGTTCGCGAAATCCTCATCTGGCCAGATCCCACACTGAAGAAGAAGGCAACGCCCGTCACCCAGGTCGACGACGCGACAAGGTCACTCATCCAGGACCTGTTTGATTCGATGTACGCCGCCGACGGCGTGGGGCTCGCTGCTCCCCAGCTGGGGGTACTGAAGAACATCATCGTCCTCGATACCACCCCTCGCCAACCCGACTCGAAAGCCATCGCAATGGTCAACCCGCAAATCCTTAACCTCGAGGGCAAGCTGGTTTACACCGAAGGCTGTCTCTCAATCCCCGGCGAAGCAGAGGACGTCGAGCGCGCGGCGGTGTGCACCGTGAAATACCTCGATGGCCAGGGCGTCGAGCAGACCCTGCGATGCGAAGGGCTATTGGCGGTTGCCGTTCAACACGAATGCGACCACCTCACCGGCACCGTCTTCGTCGATCGAATCTCAATGCTGAAGCGCGAGCTGATTCGTAAACGGATGAAGCGGCTGAAGGCGGATCGCGCGGCTGAGAAAGAAGAAGAGTCTGCGTCGCTGTAGGCTTGTCGTTCAGCTCGCTTTTCGCTTGAGCCCAAGGCGTGGGCACACGCTCAAGAGCACACATCGGTGACACTCGGGCGAACGCGCGTGGCAGACCCGCCGGCCGTGCCAGACAATCAGCTGATGGGCCATGAACCAATCGCTCGCAGGCCACGCCTTCTGAAGGTCCTTCTCGACCACGTCGGGCTTGAGGCTGCGTGAGAACCCGAGCCGCTTGCTTAGCCGCAGCACGTGAGTGTCGACTGGAAACGCCTTATCTCCGCCCAGGTGCATCGTCACCACGCCGGCTGTTTTTGGCCCGACTCCAGGCAGCTTGACCAGCGCGGCGCGGTCGATCGGCACCTGCCCACCGTGCGTCTCTTCCAAGGTCCTTCCGAGCTTGACCAGACTCTTCGCCTTGTTGCGAAAAAGCCCCAGACTATTGATGTACTTGCCGACCTTTGCAGGCGTTGACCGGGCATAGGCCGCGGGGTCTGGAAAGTCGCCGAACAGCTTCGGAGTCACCTGATTCACCCGGCGATCTGTGCACTGTGCCGAGAGGATCACCGCCACCAGCAGCTCAAGCGGCGTTTGGTAGTCGAGCTCAATCTTCGCCTCAGGCATCGCGGCCGCCAGCCGGGCGAGCACCGTCGTCGCACGGGTGGCCTTCTCGGCTCTGAGTTCATTCTTGACGGTCAACGGCGGCGGCAACGGAGGAACCTGAGACATCTGCGGGCTCATGCTACCGTCTCGTTGTCCGATGACCTCGAAGAGAATCATCCCCCTCGTGTTGGTAGCGGTCGGTTGTGCGAGCGCCCCGGTCGCGAAAATTTCCTTCGAGGAAGCCTTTGGTCGACGACAGCCACCCGTGGCGGCGATGAAGCCCGGCTCCGATTCACGCACCAGCCCAGCCCTGCACGCGGCGCTGTTTTCCTTTTCAAATCAGCTCGACGGGGCGCGGGTCGGCGCCACGCGCGGCCAACCCATGTCGCCACTTCCCGCTCAGGCGTGGCTTTCGATGCTGGGCGAGGTCGAACAGTTTCTTGTGCGGCCGATCGAAAGAACCTCTTCGTTCGACGTCGCCCGCGCCCGGTTGATCCTCCAGACTCAGTTCAGCGCCGACGCCCAGCTCTACGGCGACTTCCCGGCCGCGGTCGCCGACCGAGCGCAGCGGTCAATTGGGCTGTTGTCCGCGCGCCTGGCTGCGCTTTCTCCGGCGGCGCCGCGTGCCAACGTCCGCCACTTCCTCTGGCCGATTCAGCCGGTGGTCATCACCAGCCCCTTCGGGCACCGCTTCCACCCCATCACCGGTGACTATCGGTTCCACTCGGGGCTCGATCTGTTCGCCGAGCCTTCTCAACCGGTTCGCGCGGTGTTCGATGGAACAGTGGTCTTCTCGGCCTGGAACGGCGCACACGGATCTAGTTGTCCCAGGGGCAGCGGACACAGCGGAACCGGATCGACGGGGTGAGTCACGCCGCCGCCCTTGCTGTTTCCGGTGGCCTGGAGCACCTGTTGCGAGTTGGGATTCCCCGGAACGACCTCCCACACGCCCGGCACGAAATTGCCGCCGATCCGGTCGCC
>JANOHG010000363.1:0-1400 GCA_031406375.1 Archangiaceae bacterium
TGGAGAAAACCGGCGTCAAGGTGAACGCGGTCTTTAGCCGTCGGGACTTCCCCGCGTGAACCTGCAGCCGTGAACAGCGACATGATCCGGCGATTGTGGCCGGCCGCTGGATTTCAGTTCTTCTTCATCGGCGCAGTCGCAATGCTCAAGCCCGCGGCGAACGCGTTGGTCCTCACGCGGTACCAGGCATCGGCGTTACCCTGGCTCTACATCGGCAGCGCGGCCTTCACCGCGTTGATGGCTGCGGCAAACGTGAGCGGTCTATCGGCGCGCAGGGTATCCACCTCGAGCCTCGCGGTGTTGGGTGGGGTGGTGACGTTGGTGCTCGCGGTGGGGCACCAGCTCGGAATCGCCCAGCTGTCGTTGGTGGCGTACGTCTTCGCCGAAGTGTTCGCGACCTCGATGGCGCTGAACTTCTGGGGCGCGATGGGCAACGCGTTCGACGCACGCGAGTCGCGCAGAGTGTTTCCGTGGGTCAGCGCGGTCGGCATGTCGGGCGCGATCGCGTTCGGGCTGCTCGCCCAGGTCGCGGCCGGAATCGGCGGCGCCGCTGCCCAGCTGTTCTGCGGCGCGCTGCTGATGCTGTGCGCGAGCCTGGCGTTTGCGTGGCACCGGTCGCAGCTCGAGGCGCAGCGCCCAATGAGCGCAAGCTCGAACCGGGAAGCCACCCTCAGCTATTTGCGCACCCATCGTTACCCTTGGATGTTGGGGATGGTCGTCCTCGGCTTCTCGGTGCTCTCGGTGTTGTCTGACTTCGTCTTTCGTCAGCGCGCCGGAGCGACCTTGAAGGAAGCCGAGCTTGCCTCGCTGTTCGCCTCGGCTCAGGTGTGGACAGGGGTAATTTGCGTCGTGTTCCAGATTTTTGTCGCCGAACGGCTGCTGCGCCGACTGGGGATCTTGCGGTACCTCGCGCTGGTCCCGGCGACACTCGGGCTGCTGGCGGTGGTTTCGTGGGTGGTGCCATCGGTTTGGTCCGCGTGGGCGCTGAAGCTCTTTGAAGGTGCGGCGAGCTTCTCGCTGCTGCCGGTCGGCTTTCTGCTGCTCTACGCGCCGCTGCCGGATGACGTGCGCGACGGCGTCCGCAAAGGCATCGACGGCTTTCTTCGCAAGGGTGGCCTGGCAGTGGGCGGGCTGTTGCTGCTGCTGATGGGCGCCTGGGCCGCCGCGAGCGTGCTGCCGTTTCTGGTGGTGGTGTTGTGCGTCCTGACGGCAGTGGCGTTGCTGCGGCTGCGACCGCTGTACCTCGAGGCGCTGCACGCGCGGGTCTCAGGCGCAAAGGATGCAGTCGAGCTCGACGTGATGATGCTCGGTGAGGCGCTGAAGTCTCGATCTCCCGAACGGGTCTTGCGAGCGATAGACCTGCTCGGCCATGCGGGAGCCTCGCTCGAGCCGCACGTGCG
>JANOHG010001243.1:0-5003 GCA_031406375.1 Archangiaceae bacterium
GGAACACTCGGACGATGAAGGCAGCGGCGATGGAATGGGCAGCTCAGGCATCGGCTGGACGAATCGCAGTCTGAGGTTGGGCGTCACCGAGCCCGGCGTGTACCTGGTCGAGGGCGTCAGCGGAGAAGACGTCGGCTACACCCTGGCGGTCGTCTCGCGGCTCGGGCTGATGGTGAAGCAAGGCCCGGACAAGACGGTGGCGATGGCGGTCGACCAGAGCACGGGCGCGGCGTTGCCGGGCACGAAAATCACCCTCTTCAACAAGGGCAAACCGTACGCACAGGGCGAGACCGACCGCGATGGACTCTTCATCGCAGACGCCACCACCCCTACCGAAACGCTCGTCGTCGCGCAGAACGGAGCCGACATCGCACTGGTGGACCCGGCGTTCTATTCGGCGTCGGCGACGAATCGCACGGTGTACCTCTTCACCGATCGCCCGGTGTACCGACCAGGCCACGAGGTCCACTTCAAGGGGTTGATGCGCACGCTCGAGGGCAGCTCTTATGCGCTGCCCAAGCCCGGGAAGGCGAAGGTTACCTTGCTCGACGCCCAAGGCGCCGAGCTCGAGCACCAACAGGTGGTGATCTCGGCCAAAGGCTCGTTCAGTGGCCAGTTCGCGCTGCCGCCGAAGGGCGCGGATCCCCGACCAGGGGTGTGGCGAATTCGGGCCAACATCGACGGCGAACTGTTCGACGGCGAGTTCAAGCTCAAAGAGTTCGTCAAGCCCGACTACCGGGTCGAAATCTCTCTCGACAAGCCTGCCTATCTCGCGGGCGACACGGTGGCTGGCGCCATCAACGCCCGCTTCTTCCATGGCGGCGCGCTGAAGGAAGCCGACGTCAGCTACACCATCTACAAGAGCCGGTTCTTCGTCCCCGAGTTCACCGATGCCGACGACGGCTACTTCATTTCTGAAGGCGAACGCGCGAGCGCGGGCCGTGAGATCGTGAAGGAAGACCAGGGAACCCTCGACGCGAAGGGCGCGCTCGCCTTCAGCTTCGTGGCGGGAACCGATGCGCAAGACTTCACCTATTCGATCGAAGCGAAGGTGAAGGATCGTTCGGGCAAGACGGTGAGCGCGACCCGCGCAGTCGATGTCACGGTTGGGCGCTTCTACCTTTCGGCGCGCCCCAACAAGCTCGTCTTCGAGCCAGGTGAGGAGGTGTCGATTTCGATCCGCGCGCGCGACTACGCCGAGAAAGCAATCGCCACCCGCGTCGAGGTGGTGATGAGCCATTCGCGCCGAGTCGATCAACAGACCGTCGACAAGGAACTGCCCGCGCAGACGCTCGCACTCACCACTGACCCGAAGGCGGCCGTCAATCGGTTCAAGGCCATCGAGCCGGGCGCCTACCTCGCGACCATCACCGCGGTCGATGACGCGGGCTCGACGATTTCGACTTCGGTGCCGTTCTTCGTCACTGCCAAAGGCGGAGACCTGCCGATGGCAAAGGCAGGCCTCGAGCTCTACGCGGACAAGCCGAGCTACCGCATCGGAGAGGACGCGCTGGTGTTGGTCCGTGCCCCATTCGACTCGGCTTCGGTGCTCTTCACCCACGAGGGCCTCACCCTGCTTTCGAAAGCAATGCTGCCGCTGAACGGGTACTCGGCGGTGCTGCGCTTCAAGGTCTCGGGTGCGATGTCGCCCAACGTCTTCGTCGCGGCGATGGCGATTTCTGCCGGCCGCACGTTTCGTCGCGAGCTCGCGCTGCCGGTGCCGCCCGTCGAGAAGCTGCTCAAAGTCGAAGTGACCGCCGACAAGGCCGTCTACCGCCCCGGGCAAGACGGGACTTTCAGCGTCACTGTCACCGGCAGTGACGGAAAGCCGGTGGGCAATGCCGAGGTCGCTCTGTCGATCGTCGATGAGGCGATCTACGCGGTGTCGCCTGAGCTGGCCCCCGGCTTACCCGAGTTCTTCTTCTCTCCCGTGCGCGACAACGTGCGCGGCACCACCTCGACCACCTTCCGCTTCTACGGCTATGGCCGCAACGTCCGAGAGCAGATGTCCTCGCTCATGCTGCGTGGCCGCACCGGCTTCGGCGATTTGAAGGTGCTCTCGTCGAAAGTCCGAAAGAAGTTCAAGGACACGCTCAGCTTTTCCCCGACGCTCGCCACCGGGCCCGATGGAAAGGCCTCGGTGACAGTGACTTTCCCCGACAACCTCACCTCATGGCGCGCGACCGCGCGGGTCATCACCGACGACACCCGGGTGGGAATCGGCATCGGCAGGACGCGGGTGCATCAGGAGTTCCAGGTGCGCATCGCCGTCCCCACCTTTTTCCGAGATCGCGATCAGCTGATGCTTGGCGTGTTGGTGGACAACAGCTCGGATACGAAGGGAAAGGTCAAGGTCACGCTCGAGGCGACCGGGCTCGAGCTGACCGCGAAGGAACAGAGCATCGAGGTCGAGCCTGGAAGTCAGGCGGTGGCTGTCTTTCCCGCGAAGGTGAACGGCGCGGGCGGCAAGGTCATGCTGCGTGCAAGCGGCACGCTGGGTTCGCTGTCAGACGCGATGCAACTCGAAGTGCCACGGCTGCCGCATGGCGCAGTCATCACCCTCGCGCAGAACGGAACTCTCGACGCCGTGGCGGTCGACCCGGCCGAGCTCTCGCTCGAAATTCCCACGCATGCCAATGCCAGCTCGGTTCGGATTGCGCTTCACGCCTCGACAGGAATCGGCCCTGCGATCGAAGGCGCGCTCGATTATTTGATTGGGTACCCCTACGGCTGCACCGAGCAAACGATGAGCCGCTTCGTCCCCGATCTGATCGCGATGAAGGCGTACGAGAAGCTGAAGATCAAAAGCGCTCGCAAGGATGAGCTGCCGAAAATGGTGGCCGCAGGGCTTTCGCGGCTGCGCGCGCTTCAGCACATGGATGGCGGGTGGGGCTGGTGGGAAGAGGACACCAGCGACGCCTTCATGACCGGGTATGTCGTTCAAGGCTTGGCGATGGCGAAGGTGCAAGGCTTCGCAGAACGCGCCGTCAACGAGATGCTGGAAAAGGGCGTGAAGCGGCTCGCCCAGTTTGCCGCCAACGAGAAGTCCGATGCGCTGCGGGCGTTCTTGATTTACGGGCTGTCGACCGCGGGCGGCTTGACGGGATCGATGCTCGACGCCCTCAACCGACAGGCGAACCTGGGAACTCTGTCGGCCTACGGCAAGGCCCTGGTGATTCTCGCCCTCGCCGAAGCCGGGAAAGCCGAGCAGGCGCTGGCCGCGGTCGAGGCGCTCGAGAAGGGCGCCATTGAAGATGGAGCGCTGGTCAACTGGGGCGAACGAGCAGGGTTGGTTCCCGTCAAATGGGAGAACGACGCGATCGAGTCGACGGCGATCGCTGTGCGGGCGCTGGTGAAAGTGAAGCCCACCAGCAAATTCATCGACGGTGCCGTTCGCTATTTGTTGATGCAGCGCTTCGACGGGCACTGGCAGTCGACCCGCGACACCGCGGCGGTCGTCGCCGCGCTCGCCGATGTGTTGCCCCGCTTCGCACAGGTGACGGCCGGAGCGAAAGTCACCGCAACCGCGAACGGCGCGCCGCTAGGTGAAAAGACGCTTACCGCCGCGGATCTTTTCGCGGCCGACCTGTTGGTGGGAGAAGGGCCGGCCCCGGTGGGCAAGAGCACGCTGCGGGTCACCCGAACCGGCGGCCAGGGGTCTTTGTTTCTTGCCGCGCGTGCCAGCTACCTCGATGACGCAGAGCAACTGAAGGCCAGCAGCGTCGGCCTCAGGGTCACCCGACGCTACAAGGTAGTCACCCGCACCCAGGACGACAACGGCAAGGGGGTCGAGAAAGCGGCGGCGATCTCTTCGAAGGATCCTTCGGTCGACCAAGACGAACAGCTGCTGGTCGAGCTGGAAGTGGTCGCGCCGACGGCACTCGAGTTCTTGATGCTCGAAGATCCGCTTTGCTCGGGCTGCGAGGTCGAAGAGAACGACGTTGGGCGATCTCCGGGTGGAATTCAGCTGCATCCAGCGGGGCTGCACCGCGAGGTGCGCGATGAACGGGTGGTGTTCTTCGCCCGAAGAATTCCGGCTGGGAAGTCGACCTTCGGGTACCTGGCGACGCCCGGAATCGCGGGGACGCTGCACGTGATGCCCGCAACGGCGTCGATGATGTACCAACCGCATGTGCGCGCGACTTCGGATGAGCTGGTGCTGAAGGTCGGCTCGGGAGGTGCCGAATGAGCGCGCTGATGTTGTGCGCCGTCGGCAGCTTGTTGATGGCGGCTCCGGTGGTGAGGCTCAAGTCACCCGCCGGAGGCTGGACCACCCACCGCGTCGCCCACATCGCGGGAACCGTCTCGGACACCTCGCTGCGCGCAGGAGTCATCAGCGTCAACGGAACCGACCGCCCGTTGCCGCTTCAGGGTGGGAACTTCGACATCGCGTTGGTGCTCTCTCCGGGCGTCAACGTGATCGAAGTGGCGGCGAGCAACCAGGACGGCGAGGGCCGCGCAAAGGTGTCGCTGTTCGCCAGAGTCGCGAAGGTGGATCTGCGCGTCGTGCTCTCGTGGGACACGGACCACACCGACCTTGACTTGCACGTGGTTGAGCCCTCGGGGGAAGAGAGCTGGTACCAGCACAAAGAGACTGCAAGCGGCGGCAGCCTCGATGTCGATGTGACGACCGGCTACGGCCCTGAAATCTATACCCAGGCCAGCGCGCAGACCGGCACCTACAAGATGCTCGTCGACTACTTCTCGGATCACGGGCACGCCCAGACCGAGGTGAAGGTCGACGTTCTCGTTCGCGAGGGCACCGACCGCGAAGAACGCCACAGCTTCCGGGTAATGCTTACCCGCACCGGTGGAAAATTCGAAGTTGGATCCTTCGAAGTCAAGCCGCGGCGCGAAGTGAACTAGTAGCTCCGCACAGTGATGATGACCGGTTGAGGCCCCAACGTTCATCCCTAGTGGGAGCGGCACCAACCGGTCATCCCGAGCGTAGCGCCATGGGCGCGAAGTCGAGGGAGTCGCTCGCCAGCGTGTCAGCCCGCCCG
>JANOHG010001250.1:0-2558 GCA_031406375.1 Archangiaceae bacterium
GTCATCCACTGCACATCGCCTTTGCCAAAGCGGGCAGTCGCGCCAAGCGAATCCGAATGATCGATGAAGCCGCGCCGACCGATTGTCACCGTCTCGAAACCGCGGTGTGGATGTTGCGGAAATCCGGGCACCACATCACCGTGGTACATTCGCCAGCCGTCGCGCCCTTCGAAGTCGCTGCCAATGTTCCGGCCGGCCAACGATGTCGCTGGACCCATGTGCTCGTTGCCTGCCGGATACGCGTCATCGTGGTGAACACAGAATAGGAATGGATCGAGCGTCTTCCAGGGAAACCCGAGCGCAGTGACTTCGAGAATGGGGTCTTGGTTGCTCATGGTGTACAAGTGATAACGCGCAGGTCGCCTCCGCAAGCACCGCGCCGTGAAACACACTGTCCCAGCCAAGGCGGTTACGGATGGGCCGACTCGCCTGCCTTCCCCGCTGCCCCGGCATTTGCTTGGTGTTCCGCTTGCAAATGCGCGGAACCTTCACGGCGGGCCCTACTCTTCAGTCGAATAACGCTTGTACGAATTCTTCGGGCTCGAACGGACGCAGGTCTGCGACCTTCTCGCCAACGCCGGCCCATGCAACCGGAAGCTTGAGCTCGTCGCAGATGCCGATAATCACCCCACCCTTCGCCGTCCCGTCGAGCTTGGTGAGCGCAATCGCGGTAATCCCCACCGCGTCGTGAAACTGGCGCGCCTGCATGATCGCGTTCTGGCCGTTGGTCGAGTCGAGCACCAGCAGGACTTCGTGCGGCGCTCCGGGCAGCGCCTTGTCAATCACGCGCTTCACCTTCTTCAGCTCGTCCATCAGGGGAGTCTTGGTGTGCAGCCGACCCGCGGTGTCGGCGAGCACCAAATCTGCGCCCGTCTCTTTGGCGAGCTTGATCGCCTCGAAAATCACTGCTGACGGATCCGAGTCTTCCTTGCCTTTGACGAGCTTCGCGTTCGCGCGCTCGGCCCAGACGTCAAGCTGCTCAGCCGCCGCGGCACGAAAGGTGTCACCCGCCGCCAAGACGACCTTCTTACCCGCCGCAGTCGCCTTCGCCGCCAGCTTGCCAATGGTCGTCGTTTTGCCGGCACCGTTGACCCCCACCACCATAATCACATGAGGAGGCCCGCCGCCCGACAGCGTGTGGGACGCGCGCAAATCGACGATGCGCGCGACCTCGGCGCGAATCACGTCCTTCAGCTTGTCGGCGCTCGCCAGCTCGTTCTTCTTGGCCTTGTCACGGGCCATCGTCACCAACCCCTGCGCAGTCTTCACGCCGATGTCGGCGGTGAAGAGGACCTCTTCGAGCTGCGCGAGGACGCTCTCGTCGATCGCTCTGGGTGTTCCGCCGAACAGCCGATTGAGCCCCGACATGAAGCCTTCGTTCTTCGTCTTCTGCAGGCCGGCAAACAGCGTCTGGCCAGCCTGCGCATCGACGCGAACCTTCTCTTCCGCCGCCGCGATTGCCTTCGCTGCCGCCTCGGCTGCCGTAGCTTTCGCCACAACCTCGGCAGCAAGCCGTTTGCTCTCTTCGTGCTCTGCTTCGTGGCGCTTCTTCTCTTCAAGTTCGGCACTCTTCTGCGCCTGGTACGCCTGCTTCTTCGCGTTCTCTTCCTGCTCTTTGAGCTCTCGAAGCTGCGAGCCGAGCTCGGCCTTCGTGTTTTCGTCTGCACCTTTGGCCTCGGCGGCGAGGGCGTCGCGCTTGCGGCGTACCTCTTCAGCCTGCTTGCGCGCGGTCTGGGCCTCAGCAAGCCGCAGCACTTCTGCTTCGCCAGCGGGCAGCACCACTTTCGGCACTTCCACCAGGGGCGCCGTCGCGCTCTGACTCGAGAGCGCCTTCGGATCTACCAATTCCGATGCGGATTTCGGCTTGAAGAACAGCCGACGCGCGACCCAGAGCAGCAACGCGAGCGCCAAGACCGCCACCACGATTGTGACTACCGTACTGTCTAGGCCGCCGTCGCCGGCCCTCACCTCGTTCACCAGAGGGACCGTCAATTGGGCCAGCAGGCTGATTCGCATTGGGCAGCCGCTTACTTCAGGGCTTCTAACTTGTGAATCGCAGCAGATATAAGCCGCGCCAAATGCGCTTCCTTCTTCTTTCGGCCGTTTTGTGCTGCAGCGCCTGCATCGTGCCCGCACCTTCGAGCGAGACGGCTCCGGAAAGGCAGCGAGCGGTTCCGACCAACGTTCCTCCGCTGCAGCTAAAAAGCGGCGCCAACCTCGGCGACAAGATTGAGATTACCGGCCTCATCATCCAACCGGGAATAGCGACCGTTGGCGAGGCACTGAAGGTCAGCGCCTTCTACAAAGTGCTCGCAGACATCGAGACGGATTACCTCGTCTTCGTCCACGTCGAAGACGTTGACGGAAAGGTCGACCGCATCAACGCAGACCATCCGGCTGGTGGTGGAGTGGTTCCCACCAGCAGGTGGAAAAAGGGTGAGACGGTGCGCGACGACTTCCAGCTGAACGTGCCGCCGACGATGAACGTTCGGGGTCTCAACGTGTTGATGGGGTTCTGGGATCCAAAGACAGACGTGCGATTGCCGCTCAAGAACGCC
>JANOHG010001291.1:0-1041 GCA_031406375.1 Archangiaceae bacterium
TTCATCATGCACTGCATCGGTGAGTTGATGCTTCCCACCGCGGTGTGCGCGGGTTTGAGGTACGGCTGAAGCGGCCCATGCCGAGCGTCTTTCACCGCCTTCATCATTCGATCGCTGCCAATGACGATCAGCCGATCGACCGTGCGCAGCGGGACGATCTGCCGACCGAGCTCGCCCTTGGCGTAGGCGAGCATCGCCTGCACGACATTGCCGCGAAACGTCTGATCCTGCTCACGGCGCGGGGTAATCAGCTCGCCCGAATCGACGGACCAGATGACCTGGTCGGTGCCTTTCTCGACATCGTCCATCTTGTAGCTGTCTTCTTTGGTGCGGTACCCCGCGAAGTAGATCACCGCGCAGCCCGCGGCTTCGAGCGCCTGGCCAATCGAGAAGAGCACCGCGTTTCCGAGGCCTCCCCCGACCAACAACACCGTCTCGTTGTGAGGAATCTGCGTGGGCGTCCCAGTCGGCCCCATCAATACCACTGGCTCGCCCGGCTTGAGCGCCGCGCACAGCCGCGAGCTGCCACCCATCTCGAGCACGATGGTGCTCATCAGGCCCTTCTCTTTGTCGACCCAGGCGCCGGTGAGCGCGAGGCCTTCCATCGCGAGCGTGGTGTCTTCGACCCGAGGGACGCGGCGTTCGAAGTTTTGCAGTCGGTAGAACTGGCCGGGGTGAAAGTGCTTCGCGGCGAAGGGCGCGCGCACCACTACCTCGACGATCGTCGGAGTCAACCGGTTCACCGCGACGACCGAAGCCAGGAAGGCGTCGTCGAGGCGTTTGAAAAGCTCGGCGCTCGACCGCACCGCGTCGCTGGCGGCCGCAATCTCTTTGGCGAACAGCTTCGCGATCTGAGGGTAGCCGTCCTTCGCTGACGCCATCGCCTTCACGACGTTGCCTGCATACGTCGGGTGGTTGTCGCCGTAGAAAGTGATGAACCGGTGATCCTTCGCGTACGAAGTGAAGAAGCCGGTGTCTTTGCTGATGTCCTCGTGGGGCTGCACCTCATGCAGCTGCCAACCGTCGGGCCCGTCGACGAGG
>JANOHG010001312.1:0-1335 GCA_031406375.1 Archangiaceae bacterium
GAATCTGCAACGACTGCATGAAAGCCTGCATCTTTCAGAAGCAGGACCCGGTCAACATTCCGCAGATTGAAACCAGCGCCCTCACCGATGTGCTCGCGCTGCCCTATGGCTTCGAAATCTACGGGCTGCTGACGCGCTGGAACCCGCTCAACGTCAAGCGACCCTACGCGCTGCCGTACAACGGCAAGAACGTGATGGTGGTTGGCCTCGGGCCCGCGGGCAACACACTGGGCCATTACCTGCTGAACGAAGGCTTCTCCGTCGCGGGCATCGACGGGTTGAAGGTCGAGCCATTCGACGACGCATTGACGGGAAAGAACGGCGCGAAGCTGCAGCCGCTCAAAGACTTCAAGCAGCTGTCGGTCGCGCTCGACCAACGGGTGCTGGCTGGCTTCGGCGGCGTGTCCGAGTACGGAATCACCGTTCGCTGGGACAAGACCTTTCTCACCCTCATCCACCTGACACTCGCGCGCCGCGAGCACCTCAACATGTACGGCGGCATTCGCTTCGGCGGCACGCTCACCATCGACGATGCGTGGGCGCTTGGCTTCGATCACATCGCGATCGCCGCCGGGGCCGGAAGCCCGACGTTGCTCAACATCAAGAACAACCTGCTGCGCGGAATGCGGGCCGCGAGCGACTTCCTGATGGCGCTGCAGCTCACCGGCGCGGCGAAGAAAGACTCGCTGGCGAACCTGCAGGTGCAGCTGCCCGCGCTGGTGATTGGCGGAGGCTTGACGGGCATCGACACCGCCACCGAACTGTTCGCGTACTACCCGGTGCAGGTCGAGAAGGTGCTTGGGCGACACGAGAAGCTGGCCGCCGAGCTGGGCGAAGAGAAGGTGCTCGCCAAGCTCGACGCTGAAGAGAAGCAAGTCTACCTGACCTTCCTCGAGCATGGCCGGGCGGTGCGGGCTGAGCGCGTGCGCGCGGCGAAGGTCGACGAGAAGCCCAACTTCATTCCGTTGGTCAGAGCGTGGGGCGGCGTTTCGCTGTGTTACCGCAGGTCGCTCACCGAATCGCCCGCCTATCGGCTCAACCCCGAGGAAGTCGCCGAGGCGCTGGAAGAAGGAATCCGGATCATCGAACGGGTCGCTCCGGTGGAAGCGGTGCCTGATGAGTTGGGTGCGGTGAAGGCGATGAAGTTCGAGCGGATGTCGACCGTCGACGGAAAGCTGAAAGGCACTGGCACCTACTACGAGCTGCCCGCGAAAACGGTCTGTGTCGCCGCGGGCACCAAGCCCAACGTCACCTACGAGCGCGAATACCCGAACACCTTCTTGCTCGACAACGAACGCAGCTTCTTCCGTGGGTATGATCTCGTCGACGGGCCCG
>JANOHG010001340.1:0-8006 GCA_031406375.1 Archangiaceae bacterium
CGCCGGGAGCCGCTGGCTGCTTTTCAGCCGCGTTCTCGACAGCTCGCCATGCTTGGCCCCTACCTACCGTCAGCTCACACTACCGGTAGTGACTCCCTGATTCTTCCCGATACCCCAACTCCTAAGAGCGCGCGGCTGTCAATTGCAGCCGATTTTGGTGTCATCGAGCGCGAGGTCATCGAACCAGGTGACGAACGCGCTCGAAGGCGCCTGGTAGAAAATGTTGCCGACTCCAACCGAGGTGAACGTCGTGAGCATCGCGGCGTCCTTGTTGGTGAACCCGATCGAAGCAATCTCGACGCCGTCGAGGAAGAATCGATAGCTCTTCGCAGCCGCGTCCACATTCCATTCGGCGCAGTGCCATTTGTCATCGAACGCCCAGTCATAACTTGAACCGGTACAGCACGAGTCGTTCGGCAGGTTGTATAAGAATTGGATCATCCCCGAAGGCGCCTGAACGGTGTCCACCACGCGAGACTCGTTGGTGCCTTCTCGTAAAGCGACGAAGGTCACGTGGTAGTAGGTGTTCGGCCGAGGGGCGGGCGTCTTCACCTTGTAGAAGATTCGACCCCAATGTTTGCCACCCAGCGCGCCGAGCGACGCGATGCTCTTTTGAATTCGCGGCTGTCCGGTGGCTGCCGAGTCGCTTTTCAGCGCCTTGCTGCCCGAGCGGAACTGATCCGAAGCCAGGCCAATTGCCCCGGTTCCCCACGCGGGCAGCGCAGTCCACCCGGTTGGCGCGGCGCCGATGGTGCCCGTCTCGAAGTCCTCACAAAGCTTATACGTCGCGCCCGCGCAGCCCGTCGCAGCGCTTCCGCCACCACTGCCGCCTCCTTGACCACCACCTCCGGATCCTCCAGCGAGCCCACCGCCGCTGCCTCCGCCCCCGCCTCCTCCGGCCACGCCACCGCCTCCTCCGCCCGTTCCGGTCGAGCCACTGCAGCCCAACATCACCACCACAACAAGAGAGAGCAGCTGGCGCATTGGGAGGGTCCTTCGACGAGAAGCACCAGAGCCTACCAAAGAGAGGCAGTGTCGTCGAAGCGCCCGCGGCTCTCACCTTCCTTCATCGTTGTGACGTTCAGCCCGCGACCAACGACACTGACCTTGCGCCAATGCACGTTGATTTGGGCGTCGTGACGCAAGCAGACACCTGATTGCTGGGGCATCGGTCTGCGTGAGCCGACCCGCGGGCATCAAGGTGCTCGTCAGAAGTGTCAAAGTTACAAACAGGTAGCGATTGAACTGCCGACGCCACAAACGCGATCGTTACTTGCGAGGTTCGTGGCGACGAATTACCTCTGATGGCGAAAATGGCAACCGCGAATCAATTATTGGAGGCGGTCTACCGGCATCCGCTTGAGGACAATCACCGGCTCGCCTACGCGGCTTTCCTTTGCGAGCAAGGCGACCCGCTGGGCGAATTCATTCAGCTGCAGATGGCGCGATCGCGCGGTGGAAGGGGGACGCGCCAACGCGAGCAGTGGTTGCTGGCCGCCGCGGGCGACGGCTGGTGGGCAAATCACCCGTCTTGGTTCGGGCGACGCGGTGAGCTGTTTCCGCTGGGCGCGACCGACCGCGGTTTTCCAAGTGTCTTTGATTGTCGTTGGCCGGTCGAACAGCCTGCGCTCGGCAAACAGTTGCGTGGTGTTGGCCAGCTGGTAGGGGCGATGGGCTGGAGCACAGTCACTTCGTTGAACCTGCACGGCGACATGGCGCCTGAGCTTGCTGCGCCTTTGCTGCTCGGATCTCCGCTGATGTCGCTGCGCGCGCTCGAGGCGGTTCCCACGACCGCGCTGTCAGCAGTGGGCCACGCCCCGCTGCCAGTCGAGACGCTCGAGGTGGTCGCCAAGAATGACGAACGGCTCCCCGTAGTGACTGGATTTCCATCGCTGCGCCAGCTGACGCTTCAGCAGCGCTCGACGTTCTCTGGCGCGCTCCGCTGTGTCGAAGCCAGCGGGCTGTTGGAGCGCATCGAGACGCTCACGCTGCAGGGGGTCTCATCAGAGCTCGTGCTGCTCGACGCTCTCGAGGCATTTGCTTCGATGCCTGCCACCCTAACCAAGCTGACTGTCAATCAATTCGGTGGCAGGTTCACTGAGCTGAGCGGTGACCACGCGTCGCCCGAGCTTCGGCTGCGAATCGATGCGTTCCGCGCGGAGAAGCTCGCAGCGGTGCTGAAAAGGCTGCCCAGGTCGGCGCTCAAGTCCGTGCGCCTGGACTTCGCACGGGGTGGGGCGTCTGAGAAGAAGCTGATGACCCAGCACGCGCGAAGGCTCGAGAACGCGATCGAGAAGTGGAATGAACTGACCACGGCACCTGAACCCGCATTGTCTTCGGCAGGTGACGCGACCTCTCGCACTTTTGTGGCTGCTCACCAGCTCGGCGTGCATCACCCTCGATGGTCCTCGGCACCTCATGCGCGAGGAAGTGACGGGCAGCCAATGCGAGATCCCGTTGTTGACCGCGAGGCTCGACCCAACGACTCGACTCAACGTGCGGTTGCTGCTCGAGTCGCTGACCTGTCTTGTCATCGGCGCAATGATGGTTCCGCGGTTGATTGCCTCGGCATCCACCGGCGCCAGCGAGGCACTGCCTCACTCTGAAGTGCGGGTTCGTTCCACGCTTGGGTTCGGGACGCTGACTCTTGGCGCGATTGACGTCACCATCGCACCCGAAACCCGACATCGCCTGGGCGCCCTGCTGTCCTGCAAGGAAGCGATGTCGGGGCTCGGACCCAAACTGCGAGCGCGCTCAAAAGTGCGATGCCGCCGGCTGGGGCTTTGCTGATTCGGTGCTGGCGACAGGCGCGTCAGGCCGCCAGTAGCATTGTGTGAATGCAGCCGAGCTTCGATGTGCCTTGTGGCTTTGCCTTCGGCTAGGGTCCCGCCGTTTTCAGTCTTGGCCGCTCACGTCGAAGGACGCCTCCTCATGATCCGCACTCTCCTGGTTGCTCTCGCGCTGTGCTGCGCCATGCCTGCTTTCGCTTCGCAACCGGATCCCGCGATCTTAGGGTTTGGCCAGTGGCTGTCTCGTTGGAACAACGCCGAGCCCGGGGTCCAACGGCAAAGCCTGCTCGCTGAGGGAATCAAGCTCGCCCGCGCCCGCCGCGTCGCGATGCGAAACCTGGTGCGCACCGACCCCGAACAGGCGCTTGCTCATCAGCTGTCGCGCGCGAACGTTCCGCGTGAAGTGGCTGAGCTCGTCGAAGAAACGCTCGATGCGCAGGGCACGTGGGAAGTGCTGGCGATGTTGGGGCACGATCGCCGCACGTCGTACGAAACCTGGGTGGCCGTCGGCGACCGCCGGTTCCGCGCAGAGCCCTGGGGCGCTCTGAAGCACGCGAAGACCGTTCGGATGCACCTGCGAGGATTCATGCTCGATGGGTGGGCCGCCGTGCACGACAACGCTCCGACACCGAACAACCACGGCGGCCCGCTGGCGTCGCCGCACACGATTGGCGCAAAGCGTCTGCTCTATATTCGCGTCGACTTCAGCGACGCGCCAGGCGACCCCATCAACCTCACCCAGGCGCAGGCGGACGACGCGGCGCTGAACACCTATTACAAGGCCTCGAGCTACAACAGGACGAGCATCTCGGGCACCATCACCACCACCCTGCGGATGCCGCAGAGCAAAGCGTCCTACGGCTCAACCAACAACACCTCGAAGCTCCTCGCCGATGCGCGCGCGGCTGCGTACGCCGCTCACCCGGGCGGGTGGGATCTCGATGTCCTCTTCTTCTCTACGGTCAGCCAGTGGAGCTGGTCAGGCCTGGGCTACGTCGGCCAGAAGGGCACCTGGCTCAATGGCTCGGCGGGACTGGGGACGGTGGCCCACGAGATTGGTCACAACTTCGGGCTGTACCACGCCAACTTCTGGCAGGCCGGAGGCGAGACCATCATCGGCGCAGGCAGCAGCCTCGAGTACGGCAACGTCTTCGAGGTGATGGGCAGCGGCGATGGCCACCCCAACGCCTGGTACAAGTATGACCTCGATTGGTTCGGCCCCACCGAGGTCGAGTTCGTCACCACTTCGAACACCTTTCGCGTTTACGACCTCGAGCAGCCGATTCTCGGTGGTGCGCACGCGCTGAAGATTCCCATCAGCGGAGCGCGTGACTATTGGGTTCATTTCCGTCCTGGCTCGGGCGGCTTCAACGCGCGCGGCACCGAGATTAACTGGGGCTACCCGAACACCAATCCTTCGGACTTGCTGGACATGACGCCGTGGACTCAGAGCGCCAATGACGCGCCGCTGGTGATTGGGCGGACGTTCAGCGACTTCACCGCGGGCATTCACATCACTCCCACCGCCCTGGCAACCACCGCGCCTCCGAGCATCGACGTCACCGT
This sequence comes from Archangiaceae bacterium, assembly GCA_031406375.1. Taxonomy (GTDB): domain Bacteria; phylum Myxococcota; class Myxococcia; order Myxococcales; family Myxococcaceae; genus JAGSPQ01. Next base: position 4,356 of record JANOHG010001340.1, read on the forward strand.
GAATCGGGGCCTGTTTCCCGGCAATCGGGCTCCGACGGTCACCTTGGCAGCGAGCGCGACGCTGGTGACTTCGAACACCGCCGTGACGTTCACCGCGACCGCCAGTGACCTCGACGCAGATCCGCTCGCCTACTACTGGGACTTCGGCGACACCTCGGCGTCGACGAACTCGGCGACCCAGACGCGCACGCTGACGGGTACGAAAGAAGTCCTCGCGCGCGTCACGGTCAGCGACATGAAAGGCGGAACCGGAACCGCGTTCGTCGTGGTCCGCGTCGGCAACCCTTCCACCTATCGAATCAGCGGCTCGGTCAAAGAGCTCGGCATCGGTGTTGAGGGGGTGCGCGTCTTCTCGGGCACCCGGATGACCTTCACCGATTCGCAAGGCAACTATTCGCTGGTTGGGTTCACCGCTGGCAACTTCTCGGTGGCTGCGAGCAAGGCGGGCTGGACGCTCAACAGCAGCTTCGCCAACCCGGTAAGCGTCACCAACGCCGACCGCACCGGCATTGACTTCGTTGGCCTGCGCGCGACCTACACCATCACCGGCAACGTGACCTCGGTCGGGCAGCCCGCGGCGGGCGTCACCATCACGGCCGGTCAGTTCTCGACTGTCACCAACGCAAGCGGAAACTACGTTCTGTCGGGCGTGCCCAATGGCGGGTACCAGCTGCTGGCGAAAGGCCCCGCCGGCGAAGCCTTCGTCGCGACGTTCACCAACCCAATTCAAATCAACGCAGCCAACCAGTCCAACCGCGACTTCGTCGAGAATGTGTTCCCCGTGTCCGGCACCGTCATGGGTCTGCCAGGGCCGCACACCGTCACCGATGGCGTTCGCACGGTGCAGACGACGTTGGCGGGCACCTACACCTTTCCCAAAGTGCCTCCCGGCGATTGGAATCTGATCGCGTTCAAGACCGGCCAGTTGATTTCGCCCAACTTCATCAACCCGGTGAAGGTCGCCGCTGCAGTGACGGGCCGCGACTTCACTGCGACCGCTGGCCTTGGCTACCGGATTGCGGGCTACATCGATGAGGCAGGCTCTCCACTGGTTGGATGCGTGGTCACCAATGGTGCCCAGAGCGCGACCACCGACTCGCTCGGCTTCTTCATGTTCGCCAATGTTCCAGATGGGACGGTGACGGTGACGCCAGCGAAGGCGGGCTACGTTTTCACTCCCAACAATCGGATGGTGACAATCGCTGGGGCCGATGTCCTTTCGGGTGTCGACTTCGCGGTGTTCGGTGCCAACGCGCCGCCGACGATTGCGTTTCCTCCGCACGCTACCCCCAGCCCGGTGACCGGCACCACGACCAGCCTCACCGTGCTCGGCGACGACATCATCGAAGGCGAGCAGGCGCTGAAGTACTTTTGGCGGCAGACGTTTCCTCTCGACCAGGCAACGTTTTCGACCAACAACACCAACGGCAGCAAGCAGGTGACAGTCACCTTCCCGAAGCCCGGCGCCTACAGCTTCGCGGTCGACATCATCGACGGTGGTGGTTTGAAGGTGACGGGCCAGGTGACGGTGCTGGTGCTGCAGACGTCGACCGTCGTCGCGATTGATCCTGCGATGACGCAAATCGAAGTCGACAGCGACAAACAGTTCCTGGTGAAGGTCACCGACCAATTCGGCGGCATGGTCGATTTCGGCGGCGAAGCGATGTGGAGCGCCAACGGGGGCGGCACGATTTCCCCCACCGGAAAGTATTCGGCGAACGCGGCGGGCAACTGGGTGGTGACTGCAGAGGTCAATGGCAAAACGGGCACCTCGAACGTGAAGGTCATCGTCGGCCCCACTCCACGCATCGCGATGCCGCCGGTCGCGAATCCCAACCCGGTCGTAGGCGACACGACGTCGCTCACCGTGCTCGGCAGCGACGACAAGGGCGAGGACAAGCTCACCTACGTGTGGAAGGCGGTGAAAGCTCCGGCGGGGGTCATCTTCACCCCCAATGGTTCCGAGGCAGATGGGTTGCTCAACGCAGAGGACAACAAAGCGAAAGCGTCAACCGCGACCTTCCTCGGCGTCGGCCTGTTCAACCTGCAGGTCGACATCATCGACGAAGATGGCTTGGCGACGTCGGGCTTCGTCACCGTCGAGGTGAAGGCCGGAGTCGCTAAGATTGTCGTCGGACCCGCGGATGCCTCGGTGACGGCGGGGATGCCGCTGAAGTTCACTGTTCAGGCCCAGGACGCCGCAGGAACGAGCGTCGCAACGCCCGCCTGTGCGTGGAGCGTCAGCGGCGGCGGCACCATCGACGCGGCCACGGGAGCCTTCACCGCGGGCATGACCGCGGGTGACTTCACCGTCACCGCGATGTGCGGTGGAAAGACGGTAACGGTCGGCTTCAAGGTGACCCCGGCAGGAGGGTGCGGGTGCACTTCGGGTGCAGAAGGAGCCACTCCATGGATGATGTTCCTCATCGCTCTCACGCTTTGGGCGAACCGGCGCCGTCGTGCGGTACGCTCGCAGACGCTTGCGACCTTTGCGTTGCTCGCCCTTTCCGGTTGCACCGAACGCGCGCAAGAGCAGGCCTCGAGGTACCCAGGCGCGCCAAGCATGATTCACAGCTCGAAGGCTGCGCTGGGCGAGCCACAGTCGGGCTACCCGTCGGACCAGGAACGAATTCTTCATGTCCTCGTCAATCAGGCGCGGCACTCGGCGACCACTCCGAACAACAACGAGTGTGGCGACCACACGGCCGAGGTCGGCGCGTCGGTGAATAAAGTTCCCATGGTGTGGGTGAAGGAAGCCAACCTCGGCGCACGCTTCACGTCACGCCACATGTCCGAGCTTGGTTGTTACCAGCACGAGAATTGTTGTGAGCTGGGTGACGCAGGCGCGGGCACGGTGGGTTGCGTCGGCCCTGCGCAGTGCAGCGGCGCGGGTTGCAACAAGACGTGCGACGCAGGCTTTGGCCAGACCGCCGAACAGCGCTTCGGGCTGTACGGCTTCAATTCGCTGTCATCCGTGAGCATCGGTCAGGGCGTCGCAAGCGGGTATGACTTCTGGTGCAGCATCATGCAGCAGGCCTCGACCCGCGAGGCCATCTACGCCGACGCGGGGACGCAGATTGGCGCCGGCAACTACGTCGCGAGCAACCAGACCTGCAATGGCAGCTACTGGACTCTCGCATTCGGAAACGCGCAAACGACGGTGCCGAAGATTCCGGCTGGGGCTGCCATCTACAACCCGCCCAATCCGTTCAACACCTCGGGGGTCTACTTCGCAGCGAACTATTACGACCCGGGAAAGGCGCCCAAGCGCTCGGCCGTCGTGGTGGCTGGTCACTGTTTAGATCTCGAGAAGAAATGGGGCCGTGACGACAACGGCACCTACGAAGTGCGCTTCTCGGATCCCGACGTGCTGCCCGATGGGTGTCACCCGTATTATTTCCTCTTCACCGATGCTGATGGTCAGCGCGTCACCTACCCGACGGTGGGCAGCTTTCAACTGCCGCTTGGGTCGACCACCGTCTGCCCGGTTGGGTACGACCCGAGCGCGCAGCTGATGGCCGACTGCGAGACAGGCATCCAGCAGTGCCCGGCCAATGGCTTGCGCAAATGCTACACGGCCGATACCGCGACGCTCGGCAAGGGCGAGTGTCGCCAAGGCAACCAGGTGTGCCGCAACGGCTTCTGGAGCGC